>CAZADL010000001.1:0-29005 GCA_964483915.1 uncultured Candidatus Saccharibacteria bacterium
TTTCACACCCTATCCGTCTGGCCGTCATGAATCTGTTGAAAGGGGGAGAGATGTCTGCCCAAGAGCTCGCAAAGCGCCTCGGCGTTCCGAGTGTGACGCTTTCACAGCACTTGGCCAGATTGCGCCGCTTGAGGGTGATCAAGGTGAAACGCAAAGGGGTCAGCGCCTATTATTCTCTTGCGGAGCCCCGTATCCTAAAATCTTGCGATATTATCAAAGAGTTCTATCGGAAGAGTGGCACCCATTGATAAATCGGAGGCCGTCGATTACAATAGCTCAATGTCGGTATTCCGCGACGAAAAGATTTGGCGGTGGATAACGAATCTCTGGACGATTGTCTTCGTCCTTTTTTTGGTTTGGGATTTTTTCGCAAAGGACGGGTATAATTTTTTGATCGCGCCATTCAGCGTGATCTATGTCGGCGTTCTAAGTTTATACGCCGGCACGAAGGAATTTGATCGCTGGTACGAATCTCATGAAAGCCGGCATCCCGGCGAATGGTTTGTGATCGGCTGGACCGCGATCATTCTCTTGCTCATCACGCTATCGTTCTTCCTAGGCAAGGGATATACGGTTTCCCCCGAAACAATAGCCGTTTACATCATGGTGCTTTCCATCTTCGCGCTCACCCAGAAATCCAAACAGCTTCACCGCGAAAAGAGAAACCAGCACCCCAATCACAGGAAATTTGACAGATGATCTATTTTTTTCTACTTTGTGATCAGTGCGGGGCATTTGTGCCGGAGTTAAATCCCTGAAAGGAGGCCCCCATGAACATCTACGGTTGGGCGGCAACAGTCGTCTGCGGATATGCGTTATATGTGCTCTCGACGCCGATTCATGAGATTTCCCATTGGGTGGTGTTGAGGATGCTCGGCTACGCGTCGCGGCTGGAAATTGTTTTTTTCAGTTTTACCAACGAACACATTGGTGAAGTCCAGCCGGAGAATGGGCGATGGGAGTTTTACGAAGGTAGTTTTATGGTGAAGCGTCCGAGGATAGGAGGATTTCTCGTTGGATTCTCCGGGGGAGGCGGTGCGGCGGTTGCCCTTCTTGCAATCGCGGGAGTTGTTCATTATCAAGGATATTCAGGGCTTGTGTTTTGGAGTTGTGCAGTCGGTGCCATTGCACAATTCTTGCACGCCCATCTCGAGGGCATAAGATCTATGAGGAGCGTCGCCGAATCGTAACAGTTCGGCGACTTTTTTTAATTGCTCGACAGAAAAAGCGAAGTACGCTTTAATGGACAAGCGGCGGGCCGTAGTATACCGGTAGTACATGCGCTTCGGGTGCGTAGAGACCGGGTTCGATTCCCGGCGGCCCGACGAAAAACAAAAGAACCCCCAGAGGGTTATTTTGTTTTGAGGAGGGCTGACGGGAATCGAACGGGAAGGGGGTCAGGGAAACGGGAGTTTCCCTGTGTAGGAAAGCACTGAAAACCGAGAGGTTGTCAGAAAATTCCGCGGATGCGGAATTTTGTTCGCTTCCCGGCGGCCCGACGACTCACTTAAAGGATAGCCATATGGTTTTGAACAGCGCTCCAAGGCCGCTAGGCCGGTCTTACCATATGTCCGTCCTTTACACCCGTCATTATTCCAACTGGGGCGAATACCCCGTGGTCTTGCCGCGGGGAGCCTCATTGAAATAAGATCATGGATAGGGAGATGATACTATTCCGCAGGATTGTGAGTTTGAGTCCCGCGGAATAGTATCATCTCCCTATCTTGGAAAGTTTCCTTGTTTTTTGCTATTATAGGTTGCATGACCATCGATGAATTTCAGGAGATAGATTTACGGGTCGGCAAGATCGTAGCGGCCGAGCGGATCGAGAATTCCGAGAAGCTCTTAAAACTGTCGGTGGACATCGGGGAACCGCGCCAGATCATTGCCGGCATTGCGAAATCATATGCGCCAGAAGATCTCGTCGGACGCGAGATCGTCATCGTGGCGAACCTTGAACCCAGAACTCTTATGGGGCTTGAGAGCCAGGGGATGATCCTCGCGGCGCACGGTGAAAACGGTGAACCCATTGTACTCTCGGTCGAACGGGAGGTGTCGGCGGGGGCTAAGATAAGCTAATGCAAAAGAAAATAATTACTACCATCTGTTTCGCCGCGCTTGCAGCAGTGCTTATCGGTGCGGGGGTTTGGTATGATACAAAAGAACAACAAAAAAACGATGAGGCGCAGTCGCAGGCCGGGGCGGCAGAGATCGGCAATCAAAATACCATTATGCAAAACTTGAAGATAACCGATATCGTTGTGGGCACCGGCGCTGAAGCGCGGAACGGCGACACAGTAAGCGTGCTTTATACAGGATCGCTCGATGACGGCACCGTATTCGACGCCTCTTCGAAACACGGCAACCAGCCGTTCAGTTTTACGCTGGGCGCGGGGCGTGTCATTCAAGGATGGGACCTCGGCGTCCTCGGCATGAAGGTCGGCGGCAAACGGGAGCTTGTAATTCCTCCGGAGCTCGGCTATGGGGCAACACCTCCTCCAGGATCGGCCATTCCGCCGAATGCAACACTTCACTTCATCGTTGAACTTCTCTCGGTGGGAGCTTAAAGTTGTTTCTTTAGGGCGTGTTATAATCAGATAGTGAGCACGATACGGAACCTCGGGAATGATGCGGCGGGGCAGGCGTTTTTGTCGACCATTCTCGTTATGGGCGGCATCATGATTGTCGTTGCGACCACGATCGCCGTCCTTGCGGCAACCTTCGTGGATAGCGGTTACGGGTTACAGGCCTCGAACAAAGCTGAGTCCGTAGCTACCGCCGGCGTGAACGATGCCTTCCTCCGGCTTGTCCGCTCAAGCATATTTTCTTCCAGTGGTTATTCAGTTGCCGTGTCGGAAGGCAGTGCGACGGTTACCGTGACGCCGAGCAGTCCTTCGGCTGGTGAAACTACCGTGCTTTCCTCTGCGGCCGTGAGCGGCCGCACGCGAAAAATAAACGCCATATTTTCAATTAGTTCATCGACCGGGCAAGTCACATTAATTTTCTGGCAAGATGTCCAATAACGAAAAAAAACTTGGCGGGTTGAAGAGGGTGAAAAATATCGCGGAGAAGGTCATGCGCTTCCTCCGCATTCGGCCGATCGTTGGAGGCCTTGAGATCACCGACCAGCTGATCCGCCTCGCGTACTTTGATGGTGCCGCGTGGCAATTCCGTGCGGTGCGTATCGAACCCGGCGTTTCCGAGGGGGGAAAGATCAAAGACGACTTCGCATTTGCCGCTGCACTCGCGGCGCTCCGGTCGCAGATTCCCGAGCTTGCAAAGAAGAACAGCACGATGAACGTGGTGGTATCGCTCGGTGCGGCGCCAATTTATAACCAAATTTTTGATCTGCCCCTCATCAAGGGAGAGAATTTTGAAACTGCGGTGCGCCTTAATTTACAGATGTCTTCCTTGGTGGATGCCGCGGAAACATACTCGGGGTGGGAAATGATCAATCAGAACGAATCAACAGGACGGGCGGAGGTGCTCGGTGCGTTTGCGGATCGTGCCATGGTGAACGCCATGACCGGCGCCCTTTTCTCGGCAGGATTTGTGGCGACTGCCGTGGAATCCAAAGCGCTTGCCATCGCGCGGACCATGCGTGAATACAGGTCTGGCTTCGGTTCCGAAAAATCCTATCTCGTTGCGACGATTGACGACAGCGGCCTTGACTTCGCCATCATTCGCCGCGGCAAACTGTGCTTTGAATACATGAGTCCGTGGCGGGATATTGCGGATGAAAAAGGAGAAATAACGCTTGAAAAGTTCAAACAGGCCTTTACGCTTAACCTGCGCCAGGTCATGAATTTTTATCGCCAACACTGGACCGATCCGGTGCAGGCCATTGGATTGTCGGGCGATGCGCTTATGGCCGAGGCGCGCACCGTCATTGAAGCAGTGGAACCGATGCCGGCGTTTCTCCTGGAAGATGTTTTGGGAGGTACGGTTCCCAATGCATGGATCGCGGTTTTAGGCTCGGGATTACGCGGTGCGGCGCCGCGGAGCAAGGATCGCGAAATAACGTTTTTAGGCGAGGGAGCGCGCGAACTTTTTGAAAACAACATGGTGCTGGATTTTCTGTCGTTCTGGCGCGTGACGATTGTGGTCGTTTTCGGCATCTTGCTCTGTGTCTTTATTTTTACGAATATTTTCCTCGGGACGACCGAGAACAATATCGCGACATCTCTCGCCTCCATCACCTCGGCAGGAGCTGATACCAAAAAGGAAATGGCGGATCTGATGTCCAAAGCAGTTTCGTTCAATAAGTCCGTTGCCATGATCGCGACCGAGGAAACCTCTTCAACGTTGCGATACGCTCTCGTGAACGCCATTTCGAGCGCGGCATCGAAGAGCAATATTACGATTACGCGCATCACCCTGCAGTCCGACGACAAACCGATTCTGGTCGCGGGGCAGGCGCAATCAGAAGATGCAATCCTCGCGTTCAAATCGTCAATAGAACAGATGTCGAATTTCGGTCCGGTGAACCTTCCTCTCGCCGGGATTCAGGGTAGCGGAAATTCATTTTCATTTTCCATGACGTTTTCGGAAAAGTGACCCCTCCAAGGCGGGGTCATCCTGAGCTTCGCGAAGGACCCAGTGTTTCAAGAAAATAACATGGATTCCGGCTCGGGGGCCGGAATAACAGAGAAAGAAAATAAACGGAGAGTTTCTTTTCCGGAAGATTTTAATCTTACGAGCAAGGCAGATAGCACTCTGGGGGACCGTGAGTTCAAGTAAGGCAGGCAGTATTTTGCGGGACTGTGAGTTCAAGTCCCGCAAAATACTGCCTGTCTTACTTGTTATCTTAGAGTCTGAGTTCCCAGAATGCTACCTATCTCATTCGTTCTTTTATCTTCCGGAAAACGGGAAAGCCGGAGCCGTTGTTTTTTATATATTTTTCTGCTAAAATTGGCGGGTTATGTCAAATGAAGCGCAGGAAATTACCGAAAAGAAACAGCGGTCGCCGATCGTCGTCGTCTTGGGACACGTTGACCATGGCAAGACGACGCTCTTGGATTATATCCGCAAAACAAGCGTTGCGATAAAAGAAGCGGGTGGGATCACCCAAACAGTCGGTGCGTATGAGGTTGAGGTTCATCCAAAGGATGAACCGAAATCCCGAGAGAGCGAAGCGAATCGAGGGATCCCTCGCAATACTCCCGCCTTCTCCAATGCTGTGGCGGGCAAGCGGGATGATTTTTCGCGCTACGCGCGAAAAATCACATTCATTGATACGCCTGGGCATGAGGCGTTTTCTGCCATGCGCTCGCGCGGCGCGCAGGCTGCGGACCTCGCGATCCTTGTGGTTGCCGCTGACGAAGGCGTAAAACCGCAGACGAAAGAAGCGATCAAAATTTTAGAAGAGACCAAAACGCCATTCGTTGTTGCGATCAATAAGATCGACAGGACGAGCGGCAATGTTGATAAAGCGAGGAATGATCTCATGAGTTCCGATGTGCTGCTCGAGGGTTATGGCGGGCAGGTGAGCTATCAGGGGATTTCCGCAAAGACCGGCGAGGGCGTTGACGCCCTGCTTGACCTTGTGCTGCTCGCGGCGGATATGGAAGACCTTTCGTATGATCCAAGAGCTCACGCCTCCGGCTATATTTTGGAAGCGCGGCGGGATCCGCGGCGGGGACTTGAGGCGAGTGCGATCGTAAAAAACGGCACGCTCCACCGCGGAGACGTGATCCGTACCGAGAGCGCGAAAGGGAAAATAAAAATCCTGGAAAATTTTTTAGGAGACGTTGTTGGCGCACTCGAACCGTCCGCACCTGCGATCATCATCGGATTCGAAACCTTGCCGGTCATTGGGGAAGAGTTTTGGGCGGGAGAGGAAGGGCAGGCCATCAGCCGCAAGGAACCAGCGGCCAAGAAAAAAACCAAGGGCGGCAAGGAGGACGGCGAGGGACTAAAACTTATCCTTAAAGCCTCCGACGCCGGGTCGCTTGAAGCACTGGCTACCGTACTTTCAGGGATCAGTTTGAAAGACGAGAAGGGAATCCGAATTGTTGATGAATCGGTCGGCGACATCACGGACGGCGATGTAAAGAACGCTCTCGCGACGGGGGCCACGATCATCGGTTTTAAAAATCGCGTGGAAAAAGGAGCTCAAAACCTCGCCGAAGCCCAAAGCGCAACCATCATCACTTCTAAAATTGTTTACGAGCTTGCGGATGCCGTTGAGGAATTTTTAGCCGGGCGGCGCACGCCACAGGCGGCAGGCAAACTGGAGACACTCGTTCTTTTCAATCAGGAAAAACTGGATCGACAACTGGTGGGGGGGCGCGTGACGGAGGGCGTGATTCGCGCAAAGGCATCGTTTGAAATTCTGCGCACAACGGCAGACGGTACCGAGGAACGGGTCGGCGCCGGGAAGATCGCAAGCATCCGCGAGAAGAAGTCGGAACTGACCCAGGCGGAAGAGGGGAAAGAGATCGGCATTCTCGCGAATGCCGGAACGGCGATCCAGGTTGGAGACATCTTGGTCGTTAAAAAATAATTTACAACAGGCAAATCCCCATGAGATTTTTTCGTTCGGAACGGGTAGGAAGCGTTATCCAGGAGGAAATCTCCAAAATGATCGTCCGGGACGTTGAGTTGCCCGGCGGACTTATTACGGTCGTGGAGGTTATGGTGGACAAAAAATTGGAACATGCGCGGGTGCACGTAAGCGTGCTACCGTCCTCCCGCGAGATTGCGGCGCTCCGCGCGCTCAACGTGCGCGTCCGCGAATTCCAGCATGCCCTGAACCGCAAAATGGCGATTCGCCCGATGCCCATGATCTCGTTCGTGCTCGACCGCGGTAATGAAAACGCCGCTCGCATTGAGAAGCGGCTCCTTGAGGAAAAAAGGCGCTAACTATCCTATTTTCACGAATTTCCCCACGACGACGCCAATCACGATCGCCGCGCCGCCGAGGAGCGCCATTTTGAGTCCGTGTTTCCAAACGTGAACTTTCACAATTTTAGCGCTTACGAGCCCTACGATAAAAAGCGCTATGATGGAAAGGGCGATGGAGAGCCAGAGCGCCACGGTGAGTCCCGCGAACAGGTAGGGAACGATGGGTATGAAGGAGGCGAGTATAAACGAAACGAACATGACAATTCCCGCCGCGAACGGCTTGCCGTCCGGGACCTCGCTCCTCGTGTCGTATTCTTCCGCAGATTGTTCAGAGAGAAAACTGCCGACCGCCATCGAGAATGCCTCGACAAAGGCATAGACGACGCCGGTGAGGATGATCACGTGGCGTGATGTGCCGCTCACATCGATTCCGGAGAGCAGGCCTACGGTTGAGACCAAGCTATCCGCGATGCCAAAAACGACGTTACGGACATAGAGATCGGCGTTCCCTTGCATATTTTTATCTTACCATGGTATCACCAATGAAATGAAAATTCTTGTTTTTGCAAAGCCGGGTGCACACCATGCGTCGATTGCGAAAATAGAAGGTCTTGCTCCGGGGTTCGACGCTTGTTTTTCGGTTGCCGTTAAAGAACCAGCCGAAGATGGCCGCGTAAATCACGCCATCGAAATTAGAACCTATCTCAAAACTATGCCAGCCCGCGTTGCACGCCATCCTGCCCGAGCGCAAGGCGCGATGAGGAGACAGTAGCGGCGCTACGGCTCCGAGGAAGCAACGATGCGATCGGGCAGGATGGCGTGCAACCCTTTAGGATCAGGCTCATTGCCGCACGGGCTGTGTTGCTGTGGGAGTCATCGTGCCTACGGGCACGCCTCTCCTCCCTTGCGCCTTCTCCGTGCGGCAATGAGCCAAGATCGCGGACGGTGTAGTTTTGAGATAGGTTCTAGACTCTCGGAATATTTTCACATTCCTGTTTCTTCCGTAAAAATTATTTCGGGCACAACGGCTCGCAAGAAGATCGTTTTCATTGCGGCAGATAGCCAAGCGGCCTCAGCGTTTTGATCATGGCATCGCTCGCAACCGAGCCGGAATCGGTGCGGTTGTTGCCGATAAAGAACGTGACGAGCCCAATCACGTAGCCGCGCCAGATGAGAGGCGAGCCGGATCGGCCGTGCGCTATTTCCATGTCGGTCTGGACGACGAACGGCATGTTGCTATAGAGATTGTCGCCGCTCTTGATGTCAGTTACGTGGCCGACGCTTCCGGTCATGGTGAGCGTAGAAAAGAAATTACCTTGGCCGCTCGTAACGTCGCCCGGGAAACCGTAGGTAAGAACTTCCCCCGGCAGGGTGGTTGAGGCCGTTACATAAGGATTTATGGCAAGGAGCGTGGCATAGGGAAATGAATTGGGAACTCGCGTTATGCCGAACGTCGGACCGCTCGTCGTGAGGCCCATAATGCCGAGAACAGCAAAATCGGCGAGGTCATTTTCTTTCATATCAGGTTCGTGCGCAATATAGATCGGTTTTGCGGTATAGCCAAGCACGGGGATCTGAACATATGGATTGAGTGATTGGATCTCGCTTGGCGAGGGAAGCTCGGTACCCGCCGGCAATTGGCCGACCTCGCACCTATCAAGCGTATAGCCGAGCGTAATCTGGATGAGATTCCCGTTACTATCTGTTGCGCTTGCCGATTCGTCCGGTTGCTCAACAATATGGCGGTTCGTGAGAATGTTGCCTTGGGAATTTATCATGACACCCGAACCACGGACCTCTTCTTGCTCGGCAAGCTTCGCCGTCTCGCCATTTATAGAATTCGTCGCGGTTACGTTGTAGTAGCATAGAATGCCGACGAGTGCTTGCGGATTGAAAGTTGTTGGTGGGGGAAGCGTTGCCCCTGCCTGCGGCGTGGAAGACGCCGTTATCGCAGCCAGTTGTTGTTCCAAAAGCGCGAGTTCCTGAATTAAAAGAGAAAGCAACTGCTGCATGTCTGCTCGCGAGAGGGATGCGGTTGCAGCCCGCGCCGGCAGGGCGACGAAAGAAAATAGAGCAATAGTCCCAATCATTAAAAATGTAATAAATTTCTTAATCATTTTTTAATCATAGATGATACCGCGCCGTTGTTCAATTTTTATTTTATCGAGACCCGAGGCCGGTAATTTTTATAAGCGGAGGGTTTCTTTTCCAGAAGATTATTATTGTCTCCGTCTTCAAGCTCGCGCTTCGCCGAAGCTACAGCGTGGCGAGTAAAGTCTTTCTTTGGGAACCTGAGCGGAAACTGCCGCGGTTGGAGCGGGTTTCCAAAGGAAGACAAACGAGCCGTTGGCAATCTTGACACCTGACTGCTAACGACTATAATCCAGACATGCTTACGGAACGCGGACAGCAGATTTTAGAGGCCGCCATCCAGGGTTTCATTGATACAAAGGAACCAGTGAGTTCCGGCTGGCTCTACGACCAGTATGATTTCGGCATCAAGCCGGCGATGATTCGGCTGGAGCTCGATGCTCTGGAAGACGGTGGATATCTTGATCAACCCTATCATTCGGCGGGCCGTATCCCGACGGACATGGGCTACGAGTTTTTTGTTCGGCATATCCTTGCGTCGGAAGCGGCAGCGATGCGCGAGAATGTTTTGCAGCATTTTTTTGCGCGGGCGGCATGGGAAGATCTTATTGAGGAACTTTCAAGCGAGCTTGGCATCTTGGGCGTGGTTGCGGCGCGCGACACGGTCTACAAAATCGGACTTGAACAGTTGATAGAAGGCCTTGATTGGAATGATCGCGAGGGCATTCGTTCAGTCATCCGCGACTTTGAGGCAGTAGACGAGCGCGCGCCGCGCGCAGCGGAACATCTTGGTTTCGGACCACAGGTCTTCATTGGAAAGAAAAGTCCAGTGACCAAGAGCGAGCAGCTTGCCGTGGTCGGCGGCAACTATAAAATAGGAAATGCAACGGTGTCGGTCTTCGCGATCGGTCCGAAATGCATGGACTATAAGAAAGCAATCAGGATATTTAAAAATTTATAAACTGTCTGTCGTTCCGGGCCGTGCGAGGAATCTTGAAATGAGGTTCGACCTCGTAGCGAGGTCGAACCTCGACCGGATCCTTCGCTCCGCTCAGGATGACCCAAACAAACCCATGGACAAACCAAAAAATCAAAACGACCAAACAGCCGCTGATCTGCCGGTTGTCGATGCCGGTGAATGGGAAGCGAAGCTTGCGGCAGCCGAGAAACAGCGGGATGAATACCTTGCGGGTTGGCAGCGCGCGAAAGCGGACTTCGTGAATTATAAAAAAGAAGAGTTGGCCAACCTTCACGAAGTGGCAAAATATGGTAGCGAGGATTTGATCAAAGATCTCATCTCGGTGATGGACAACTTCGACCTTGGTCTGCGGGCGCTCGAAAAAGCCGGGCCAGTGGAGAGAGGAATCTACCTCATCCGCTCTCAAATTGAAGATATTTTAAAAAAGAGGGGACTCGCGAAAATAGAAGTAAAAGAAGGCGACCTGTTCGATCCGGCGACGATGGAAGCAATGACGGAGATCACGAGTAAGTTGCCGCACGGCGCGGTGGTCGAAGAGATTGAACCCGGATACCGCTTGCACGAAAAAGTCCTGCGAGCCAGCCGCGTGATCGTGAGCCGGGGAAGAAGCGATTAGCGATTAATATCTGTCATTCCGGCGAAAGCCGGAATCCAGGAAATATGAAAAACATGAATGTCCTAAATCTGTACAACGGTGCAAATAAAAATTAAGAAATTCTAGGCTCCCGCTTTCGCGGGAACGACAAAAAGGGACAAACAATAAACAATTATTAACCAACAATACATACTATGAGCAAAATAATCGGCATTGACCTCGGTACGACAAATTCAGCGGTAGCCATCATGGAGGGTGGCGAGCCGAAGATCTTGGAGAACGCGGAGGGGAATCGGACGACACCGTCCATTGTGGCGGTCTCCAAAACCGGCGAGCGGCTCGTGGGACTCCTCGCGAAGCGGCAGTCGGTGACAAACCCAAAGAACACCATTTTTTCGGTGAAGCGTTTGATGGGCCGCAAGTTCACGGATCCGGAAGTGGTTCGTGATAAGACATGGTTGCCGTATGACATGCGGGCAGGAGCGGCTGGCGGAGTGGAAGTGAAGATGGCGGATACGTGGTATTCGCCGGAAGAAATTTCCGCCGCCATCCTCGGCAAGTTGAAAGCTGACGCCGAAGCGCGGCTCGGCGAGAAAGTCGAGGAAGCGGTCATCACGGTACCGGCGTATTTCGATGATTCGGAGCGGCAGGCGACGAAAAATGCGGGCGAGATCGCGGGCCTCAAAGTGCGCCGAATCCTGAACGAGCCGACGGCCGCGGCACTGGCCTATGGCCTGAACAAGAAAAAGAATGAGAAGATTGTCGTTTACGATTTCGGCGGTGGCACGTTCGACATTTCGGTGCTTGAAGTGGGCGACGACACGGTGGAAGTAAAAGCGACCGGCGGCGATACGCACTTGGGCGGCGACGATTTCGACAAGAAGATACAGGAGTATCTCGTTGGTGAATATAAAAAACAGGAAGGCATCGATATTTCGAAAGATCCTCTGGCGCTCCAGCGTCTGAAAGAAGCGGCAGAAAAAGCGAAGCACGAACTTTCGACCGCCATGGAAACTGAGATCAATTTGCCGTACATCACCTCAGACGCAAACGGGCCGAAACATTTTGTGATGAAATTTTCGCGTGCAAAGCTTGAGTCGCTCGTTCAAGAGTATCTTGACCGCTCCATCCAGCTTACGAAGGAAACGGTAACGACTGCGGCTCCGAAGGGCGCCGGCTTCAAATTCTCGGACATCGATGAAGTAATTTTGGTTGGCGGCCAGACAAGAATGCCGGCCATGGTGGAAGCGGTGAAGAAATTGTTCGGCCGTGATCCGCACCAGGGGATCAATCCGGATGAAGTTGTGGCGCAGGGGGCGGCAGTGCAGGCCGGCATTTTGCAGGGCGATGTGAAGGATATTCTGCTTTTGGATGTGACGCCGCTTTCGCTTGCGATCGAAACATACGGCGGCGTGGCGACGCCCATGATCGCGAAAAACACCACGGTGCCGACCGCGAAAACGCAGGTTTTTTCCACAGCGGCGGATAACCAAACGTCGGTAGAAGTGCACATCACGCAAGGCGAACGCCCTCTGTCTACCGACAACAAGACCTTGGCGCGGTTCATCTTGGACGGGATTCCGCCGTCGCCGCGCGGCTTGCCGCAGATCGAAGTGACGTTTGATATTGATGCGAACGGGATTTTGAATGTTTCCGCAAAAGACAAAGGCACCGGCAAAACACAGTCGGTGAAGATTCAGGCATCAACCAACCTTTCAAAAGCAGACATCGAAAAGATGAAGCAGGAAGCGGCGGCGCACGCGGCAGAAGACGAAAAGAAGAAAGAATTGATCGATGCGCGGAACCTCGCGGAATCGGCGATCTATCTTACCGAGAAATCTATCAAGGATGCCGGAGATAAATTGCCGGCCGACATGAAAGCAGGCATCGACGCAAAATTGGAAGACATCAAAAAAGCGAAAGAGAGCGAAGACGCGAGCGCGATCAAGGCCGCCACCGAAGCCCTCCAAGCCGAGCTTCAAAAGATCGGCCAATCGTTCTATAATAAAGACAATGCCGGACAAAATCCCCATGGGGATGCTGGGCCAGAGCCAGAACCTCGTGAATCCAATTAAGATAGAAAAGATAGAACCCCTCGGCAAACCGCCGGGGTTCTATAAATCTATCGTTCTCCATGTTCTCGGCATTGCCGCCGCGCTCTTTGCGGGGTATGCCTATTCCGAGTTCCTCGGCAGCGGGTGGCCGCTCTTCGCGCCGATCGGCGCACTCTTTTTGTTTGCCATCATACTCACGCTTGAAGCTTTGCTGGGGAATAAAATTTGGCGGCGAATCGGCATGTTGGCCATCGAGGCCATTGCCCTTTGCGCGCCGTTCTACGCATCGGACATAAGGATACTCGCAGCTTGTGCGGCGGTTGCTTTCGTTTTTCTCGCGGTCGGTTATCTGCAAAGCCGTTCGGAGTTAAGTCACAGCGCGACGATCCGGTTTTTTGGGTCCACGCACGGGGTGGTGGCCAAAACGGTGACGGCGGCGCTCCTCGTCGCGATTATCCTCTATCTTCCCATGGCAAACGCAGGAGCGGTTTTTGTCGGTGAGCCGGCATTCAACGGTTTCTTTAATTGGGCCGCGGGATTTGTCGGAAATTTTTACCCTAATGTTCCCCTGACCGGATCGTTTGATGATTTTGTGCAGAATGTGGCACGAGGAGAGCTTGCGAACAACGCAACGTTTGGGGCAATGTCTGCCGAAAATCAAGCCGTAGCTGTTTCGGCCGCAGCCGGCCAGATTAAGAGCAGCCTTTCAAAATCGTTCGGCGTAACCCTATCCGCCGCAAGCTCGACGAGCGACGTGGTATACCGCGCCATCCAGAACATCTTGCAAGGATGGCACGACCGGTTTTCAATATGGTTTATCGCGGGATGGGGGATCGTTCTGTTTCTGGTCCTGCGGAGCTTTGGGGGAATTGCGACGTGGATCGGGCAGTTTTTGGCAATGATTGTGTATGAAATCCTTCTTTCTGCCGGCGTCATCCGCATCGTGGAAGAGCCGCAAACGAAGGAAACCATTGAATTTTAAGGTCTCCCTCAAATTCCCTTAAGGATTTTTACCTTCGGCAGCGAGGAGAAGAAGGAAAAATCATATTTTCCACGCTTTCCGAGCAAACCGAAGAAGAATTTCTTTTAGAAATTTTTAATGTCCGGTTTTTTATGATTCGGTAAAAAACAAAAAAACATGCCGAATTATAAAGATCAATCGACGCCGGAAGAAGAAAAAATTGCGCGGGAGCTCGATGAGCTGCATCCAAAAGCAAGGTCGCGAACCATCGTCGAATACCAGGGCAAAAAATATCAGATAAAATATTTCCCGATAGAAAAAGCTGCAGATGGCGAAAAGGTCAAAGTGTGGGGCCACCGCTGGATTCCCGCGAAGGAAAGATGATTGCGGTCTCCGCTTGAAAATTGCAAATTGTTACATTGTAAATTATCATAGTTTGTATCATGCCAAAAGATTACTATCACATACTTGGTATCCAAAAAAACGCTTCCGACGAGGAAGTGAAGAAAGCATATCGCAAGCTTGCCCACCTCTACCACCCCGATCGGCCGGGGGGCAACGAACAAAAGTTCAAAGAGATCAACGAGGCGTATCAAATCCTTTCTGACAAAACGAAGAGGATCCAATATGACCGCTTCGGCACGGCAGAGCAAAACTTCGGCACCGGTTCGTGGGGCGGTTTTCGGTCAGGACAGGGTGGAGCGTGGGGAGGGTTTCCGGGCGGAGAACCATTCGAGGGATTTGGTTTCGGCTTTGACCCCGAACAATTTTCCGGTATGGGCGACCTCGGCGACATCATGGACACCATTTTCGAAGGAATGGGCGTGCGGCCGCGGCGAAAGACCTACGAGAGGGGAGCCGACATTGAAACGCAGGTCGTAATTACGCTTGAGGAAGCGTTCCTCGGTGCTTCAAAGGTGGTTCATGTGCGGACGCAGACGACCTGCGATGCTTGCAAGGGCAAGGGAGCTGCGGCAGGCACCGGGTTTCTCAAATGCACGACGTGCGACGGCAGAGGCGAGGTTCGCGAACAGAGGAGGACGTTCTTTGGGGCGTTTTCTCAGGTGAAGGTATGCGGAAAATGCCATGGCACGGGCGAAATTCCAAAAAACGCATGCCCGGTTTGCCGCGGCGCCGGCCGTGTCATGGCGGCACGAGACATCACGATCGAGATTGTGCCGGGCATCGGGGATGATCAACTGATTAAATTAAAAGGAATGGGCGAAGCGGGCGAACGAGGCGCCACGGGAGGCGACCTCTATGTGCGCGTGCGCATCGCGCCGCACAGAATTTTTGAGCGTCGCGGAAACGACCTGATCGTTAAGCATGAGCTCGATATGCAGGGGCTCCTCGTCGGCAAAAAGATCGAGGTGTCAACAATTGGGGGTGGCAGAGTGACCGTTGAGATACCGGTGGGCTTTAACCTTAAGGATTATCTAAGGATTCCGCGCGAAGGTATGCCGCATTTCGGCGCTGGGCAATCGATGTTCGCCGCGAATCGGGGGGATCTTCTCGTGGACTTCATCATTAAAGCGCCGAAGCCAAACGGAAAGTTGAAAAAGATACTGGAAGAATAAAAAATCAGTATTGATATCGTCCGAGAGCCCAACTTCTTTCGCCTGGCGGTTCTATCGCATCGACTCGTTGGCCGTCCTTATAAAGTTCTTCCTGAACGATCGTTCTTTGTTGGACGGCCTCGTTCCATGCTTGCATCGGCCCTTTCCCCCAGGGAAGCCATGGTGTCAGGTCATCCATGATAACGGCCGTTTTTTTCCGTGCATAGAGGTTTTATGTTCGCGATGTCAGTTTTTGCCACGGCGTAATCATGCCCTCCGTCTATGAAGAAAAGGTCGAAGCCGATGTTCGGATTTTCCATTTTGAATTGTGGCAGCGTTGTCCGTGAGTCGCCGTAAACCAGGGTATGCCGCCCGGGAAATTCCCTGTCGATGAACCTTTTTGCGATCCTAACATAGGAATGGTTTCCGATATCAAAAGAGATGACCTTGGCATCCGGATTTGCGAGAAGAAATGCATAGCTCGAAAATCCTGCGTTGAATCCCGTCTCACCGATAAGGCGTGCGCCGTTTTTTCGGCCGAGCTTTGCAAGATAGGAAAGCTCTTCGAGAGAGGCGGAGCCTTCGGTGGCTATTTTCCCATGGAGCAATAAGTAGAGGCCGATCCTTTTGATCCCCCTCTTTATTTTTTCATCCAGGTCAGCATCCATGACTCATAGTATAGCAATTTGCTACAATTGCGTTATGAAAAGGATACTGACCTCGTCCGACAAAAGGTCATTTTCGCCCGCCGAGGCAGCGGCGATTTACGTCGAACTCGGCTGGGGCACAAAGAAAAAATATTCTGCGGCGCGGATGCGGCGGTCGCTTGCAAAGTGCGATATTGTGATTTCCGCGCGGAACGGCGCGGGAGAGCTCGTAGGCATCGCGCGAGCGCTCTCGGATTTTGCGACCACGACTAAAATTCTGGACATGCTGATCGTCCCCGAATACCAATTGCAAGGGATCGGCATCCGCATGATGAGAAAGATAGAATCTCTCACAAAAGGGACCGACATTTACATTGAGACCGAACGGAAAAACTTCGGTTTTGCCGAAAGATGCGGTTATACGAAACGGAACGGCCTTACGGTGTTTGTAAAGAAAAGCACTAAGGGTGGCTAGGGTGGGAAGCGAACAAAATTCCGCATCCGCGGAATTTTTTGAGAACCCTCGGTTCGGCGAATAGGAATTCGCGAAATTGGTTCATTCGTCAAAAATGAATTCGGCAATTCATTTTTGTCTCATTTCCAATTTTCAACGACTCTCCGACACGGGGAACCGAACGCGGTTCCCCGACCCCCTCCGCAGTTCAATTCCCACACTAACAACTGAGCAACACGAAACCGGAGCGAGTGAACCGACCCTGGTCCGTGTTATTGGTGGCTAGGGTGGGAATCGAACCCACGGCCCGACGCTTATGAAACGTCTGCTCTACCACTGAGCTACCTAGCCGGAACATGAAAATGCTACCGCATTTCTTTTTTGTTTTCAACGAAACGAAATCTCAACAGTTTCAAACCGCATCCCTTTGTTTCTCATTTGCTCATTCAATTGAATGAGCAAATGAGAAATTGTCGATGAAAATATGACAAAGGGCAGCGAGCAGTGATGCTCGCTGCCCGTGTAGCGCCCCCCTTTTATTTTTTTTTGCGGACACGGACGCGAATTTCCAACCCGACGTGCCAGTGGTTGCAAAAGAAACAAAGATAGTCTTTCATCACGGCACGTCCCTCTCGGGCGTTGAGTTCATCCGCGTGCCTCTTCGCCTCCGCGCGGCTTTTGTGCGGGATTTTATTGCCGCACATTCTCGCGTAGAGGCCGGTATCATCCGGCATTTCGCACCTCCCTTCCCCGCATGGTCGGTCCAACCGAAAATGCTCTGTTCAATAAAGCATAAAGCCAAAATTTACACAACTCGGAGATTTATGATGCGAGGCATGGTAGAATGAGCTTGCATGGCAAAACGTACCACCGTATTGATCATCCTCGACGGTTGGGGGATCGGTCGGAACGATGAATCAAATCCTATCTATATCGCAAAGCCGCAGTCATTTGCATGGCTGCATGACCATTATCCGGTAACGAGTTTGCAAGCATCGGGTATTGCGATCGGCCTGCCGTGGGGCGAGGTTGGGAACAGCGAGGTGGGACACCTCACGCTTGGCGCCGGCAAGGTGCTCTACCAATATTATCCGAAGATCATGATGGCGATTGAGGATGGCACGTTTTTTGAAAACAAAGTTTTGAAAGAAGCGTGCGCCCATACGCGCACTTCGGGCGGCGCGATAAATTTTGCGGGACTGCTCACCCGAGCGAACGTCCATGCGTCGCTTGATCACCTGAAAGCGCTCATTAAAATGGCCGAGCAGGAAAAAGTGCCGAAGATCAACCTCCATCTTTTTGCCGACGCAAAAGACAGCCCCCCGCACACGGTCGAAAAATTTCTAGAGGAAATCCCCCGGCAATACCTCGCAAGCTTGATGGGCCGCTATTACGGGATGGATCGCCAAGGGGACTGGCGGTTCACCGAGACGGCCTATAAGACCATGACCGGCCAATTCGGCCGCGTCGTGCCCGACCCAGCGCCGCTTATTGAGGAAAATTATAAACAGGGCGTTACGGAAGAATATCTTCCGCCGATGCGTTTTAACGAAGACAAAAAAGTGCAGGACGGCGACGCGCTCTTTTTCTTCAACTACCGCGAGGACAGCATCCGCCAGCTTGCATCGTCATTTATCATGAAGCCGTTCGATAAGTTTGCGACGCTCGATTTTAAAAATCTCTACGTGGCGACGATGAGCCATTACGATGATTCATTTCATATCCCCGTCGCGTTTCCGGCAGACCGCGTGGAAAATCCGCTCGGCAAAATATTTTCGGATCGCGGCATGGCCCAGTTGCGCCTCGCGGAGACGTATAAATATGCGCACGTGACCTATTTTTTCAATGGTTTGCGGGAGGCGCCGTTTCCGAACGAATATCGCACCCTTATTCCGTCGAATGAAAGTTTGCACCCCGAAGAGCATCCCGAGATGATGGCGAAACCGATCACAGATCGCCTCGTTGAGGCGATGGAAAACCGCGCGTTTGACTTTATCTTAGTGAATTATGCGAATCCCGACACGATTGCGCACACTGCCGATTACAACGCCGGGCTTGCGGCAGTACGCATTATTGACCGCGAAATCGGGCGGGTTCTCAAAACGGCCGAAAGTTCCGCCGCGCTCGTCGCGATCACGGGCGATCACGGCAATTTGGAAGAAATGATCAACCCGATGACGGGACTTCCCGAAAGCCAGCACGATCCGAGTCCGGTGCCCTTTTATCTGATAGGAGAAGAATTCAAAGGAAGAAGATTTATCAATCAGGATTCGCTCGCCGCCGAGACTCTGGGCTCACTTGCTGATGTCGCGCCGACCCTGCTCCAGGCCATGCACATTCCGAAGCCGCCTGAGATGACCGGCGAGAGCTTGTTTGACGGATTGGTTTAGAATCTATCGCCCCCTCCTCTTTCCGTGGAACGCTTTATGGACCTCGTGGAGCTCTTTGTCGGTGAGATGGGTATAGATCTGTGTCGTCGAGATATTTGCGTGGCCTAAGAGCTCCTGCACCGAGCGGATGTCGGCGCCGTTCATGAGGAGATCGGTCGCAAAACTGTGGCGCAGTTCGTGCGCATGGACGGATTTCGCAATGCCGGCCTCGCGCGCGCGGGATTCCACGACGCGCTCCGCCGACCGCGGCGTGATGCGGCCGATCACTTGCCCCGCCTTATTGATGCTCACAAAGAGCGCTCCTTCGGCATCCTCGCGCTTCACGAGATAGCGCTTCACGGCGTCTTTCGCTGACCCGGAAAGAAACACCACGCGGATTTTATCTCCTTTGCCGCGGACGGAGAATTCGCCGCGATCCAGATCGATAGAGCGGTCAAGCGAGCAAAGCTCCGCGAGCCGGAGACCAGTCGAGAAGAACGTCTCAAGAATTGCTCTGTCGCGGAGAGCACGCAAACTATCGCCCTTCGGCGCGGCGAGCAACCGCTCCAGGTCGCCGTATGCCAAGGTTTCAATCTGGCGCGAGGGAGTTTTCGGAAGTTCTATCTTGTCCGGCGAGAGGGAAGCGATGTCGCGCTTTGCAAGATACTTGAGAAAATTCCGGAGGGCGATCACGTAATAGCTTTGTGTTATTTTTTTTATGTCCCTTCTCGCCAGATTCATCCGGAACTCCCGGACCAGCTGGTCGGAGATCTCTTTCGGCGTCTTTATTTTAGCGAACGCCAAAAAAACATTCAGATAATGCTCATAATTTTCCCGCGTCTTCGGCGACCGGTTTTTCTCAATCTCAAGATAGGAGAGATAATCGCCAAGCAATTTTTGAACCTCGGTCCGGGGCATGTCTTTATTATATGTCGGAATACGGGATATGGCAGTTCGTGGTCCTATTGTTGTCCTTTGGTATGTTTGGGATAAGTTCCAGTTGGAATTGATATGGTTTCCCAAGGCGGTGGAGGTGCGGGGAATTGCACCCCGTGGACCCCGGATGGCGATCCGGGTCCAGCACTGTGCCACCCCCACCGCGACACCCATGATCAATAAGTGTTATTAAAAAAAGATTAAAGAACGTTTGACATGGAATTTTTGCTTGCTATAGTTTGAGCAAGGATGGCGATCCGGGTTCCATGTATTGTGCTTGGATTCGCAAGAGACTCATCGGCTGATGGGTCTTTTATTTTTTTTGAGAGGTGAGGCAGTTTGCCAAAATAAATCCTCACATCTATGAACCCAGTCTGTTTCACGCTATAATACCGATATATGGCGCGTGTTATCGCGATCTGCAACCAGAAGGGCGGTGTCGGGAAAACGACGACCGCCGTAAATCTTGGCGCGTACCTCGCGCTCGCGGGGCGGCGGGTCTTGCTGGTTGATTTCGATCCGCAGGCAAATGCAAGTTCGGCGCTCGGTTATGACCAACCAAAAAATGGAAAAAGCATCTATCACGGCATCATCGGCGAGGCGACGCACGAAGAAGTTATCTTACCAAGCCTGATCTATAACTATCACTTTATCCCCTCGGCGCCGCACCTCGCGGGCGCGCTTATAGAACTCGTCGGCCTCCCCGAACGCGAATATTTTTTGCGGAAATTTCTGAACCGCGTGCGGCATGAGTATGATTACATTCTGATTGATCTGCCGCCGAGCCTGAGCTTGCTTGCGGTAAACGGCCTCATGGCGGCGGATGAGGTTATTATTCCCGTACAGGCGGAGTATTACAGCTTGGAAGGATTGGGCCAGCTCATCGCAACCATTGAACTTATGAGAAACAATCTCAACCATCCGATTGCGATTTTGGGCGCGCTTGTCACGATGTATAATAAGCGGGAGCATTTGAGCCGCGAGGTTGCAAAAAACATCCGCGAACATTTTCCGCACCGAGTATTCTCTGTTCTCGTGCCGCGGAGCGTCGCCCTCGCCGAGGCGCCGAGCTACGGCCGGCCGATCATTTTGTACCGTCCGGATTCTCCGGGAGCCGAGGCATACCGGCAGCTCACGGAAGAGGTGATGGCGGATGAAATAAAAACTGCGGTGCCGGAAGGCGCCGCCGCGAGCGAAAATTTCGGAGATTTTAATATTTAATTTATGGCTACGCTTGGTAAAGGACTGGAATCTCTCATACCGCAGAAAGGCAGTGCATCAAAGCAAGCGCCGGCGAATTCCCGCGCTCTACCCGCGGAACCGCCGTTGCCGCCGCACGACACGGAACCGGAGCTTCCGCCCGCCGAAGGCGGGGCTCGCTTACTGCGGCCGGTCGCGCCTGAAGAGTTTGATCTGCCGCATTCCCATGAACAGATCATGTCGGCCATTCCTCCCGCCGCCATTTCTGGCTTCACCGTTCCGCCGACGATTCTCTTTTCACACGTTCCGTCCGAGCGGCCACAATCACTGCCGCCGTCCCCGCGGGCGGCTGAGCCGAAACAGAAGAAGAACGATAGTGCGCCGCAGGAATACATTTTTCATCTTGAAGTTGAGAAGATAACGCCGAATCCGACTCAGCCGAGGCGCGATTTCAACGAGGCGGCGATCCGCGATCTTGCGAATTCGATCCGTGAATTCGGCATCATCCAACCGATTATCGTTTCCAAAATCAGCAAGGAAACGCCCACCGGTTTGGAAGTGGAATATCAGCTTATTGCCGGCGAACGGCGCTTGCTCGCCGCGAAATTGCTGGGCTTACGGGTCGTGCCGGCTATTATTCGCAATATTGATCTGGAACGCGAAAAGCTGGAACTCGCGGTCATAGAAAATCTTCAACGCGAGAATCTGAATCCCCTTGAAATGGCGCGCGCCTTCGAGCGTTTGCAGGAAGAATTTCGCATGACCCAGCGCGAGATTGCGGCAAAGCTTGGCAAGAGCCGCGAGACAGTCGCGAATACCATGCGCCTCCTTGATCTGCCGGACTATATCCAGGACGCGCTCCAGAAAGGCAATTTATCCGAGAGCCATGCGCGGCTTCTGCTTGCAGTGGACGACCTCCAAGCCCAGCGGCACATCTTTGACGATATCGTGGAGCACGGACTCACGACGCGTGACGTAAAAGAGCGCGTCAAGCAATTCGGCGGGAGAGCCGGGCATCGCGGCCGGCCATCGTTCGCGGAACTGGAGGCCAATCTGCCACCCGAGATGCGCGCCCTCCAAAACGAACTTTCCTCGTCGTTGGGCGCGCCGGTGCAAATTCAGAAAGGCGCCACGAACGGCAAGATTATGATAACGTTCTATTCGGAGGAGGAACTGGAAAATATTTTGCGGAAGCTGGGCAACTAGCAACTAGATTAGCCGGTAGCTTACTTCTTTTACGCCGGGAATTGCTTTGAGTTTTACGATCAATTTTTCTATTTTTTCTTTTTCCGTCAATTGGACCTCCAGTTTGTTGAACGAGTAGTGGCTATCTTTCGCGTTGTCGGAATGGAAGCTTAAGATGCGCAAATGATTGCGCGCAATCGTTGCGGAGATGTCCTTGATGAGCCCGACGCGGTTCAGAACGACCAATTTAAGTTCAGCGTGGGTCGGGCCTTTCGCCTCTTTCGTGAGCTTGTTCTTGTTCCGGAGCGCGATTTTGATATGATCGCGGGCGATCGAGGTCTTTGCGAAGCGGAACCAATCCTCAGATGGCTTCTTTCCCTTTTGTGTTAAGATCTGGACCACGTCGCCGGATTTCAATTTATGGTCGAGCGGTACGATCGAGCCGTTTACTTTTGCACCGATGCAGGAATCGCCGATCTCGGAGTGGATATGGTAGGCGAAATCCACCGGCGTAGATTCTGCGGGGAGATCCACCACATCGCCGCGCGGCGTGACGGCGAAGATCCTGTTCTGGAAGAAATCCACTTTCATTGCTTGGAGGATGTCGCTCGTGTCTTCCGGATTGCCGGCAAACCGCTCGTGCCATTTTTTGAGTTGTTGGACCCAGACGAGTTCTTCGGCAAGTTTTTTGCCCGAGATTTTCGTCTTATCCTTTTCTTTATAGAGCCAGTGCGCCGCAATGCCGTACTCGTTCTCGTCGTGCATCTCCTTGGTCCGTATCTGTATCTCCATCGTTTTCTCGTCGGGGCCGATCACGGTCGTATGCAAACTGCGGTAGCCGTTCGGTTTTGGCATGGCGATATAATCCTTGATGCGTCGCGGGAGAGGCGGCCACGTTTCATGGATGATGCCGAGGGCGGCGTAACATTCCGGAATGGTTTGGACGATCACCCGCAAGGCCACCAGATCATAGACACTGCCCATATCCATGTTTCGCTTGAGGAGTTTCTTGTAGAGGCTGCTATAGTGCTTCGCCCGTATTTCTATTGCGAGCGGTGGGACGTGATGCGCGCGGAGGACCCACAAAATTTCTGGTTTTATTTTTTCAAGATATTCGCGACGCTTTTCATATTGTTCTTTGGTGTTTTGAAGGAGCCAATCGTATTCTTTCGGATAAAGGCAGGGAAATGCCAGGTCGTGAAGTTCGCCCGAGAGATTGTACATGCCGAGGCGGTAGGCAAGAGGCGCGTAAATATCCTCGGTCTCCAAAGCTATTCGTTTCTGTTTTGCGGGCGGCAGGGCGGAAAGCGTCTTCATATTGTGCAGGCGGTCGGCCAGTTTGATAAAGACGACGCGCAGGTCTTCGGAAAGCGCGATGATCATTTTGCGGAGGTTTTCCGTTTGATTTTTCGCGTCGTCTTTCGCACCGCGATATTTGACGTGGCCGAGCTTGGTCACGCCGCTCACGAGAAACGCGACATCATTGCCGAATTCTTTGCGAATAGTTTCAAGAGGCGTGTCCGTATCTTCCGCGGTATCGTGGAGAAGTCCCGCCGCGATCGTCGCATCGTCCATGCGCCATTCTGCGAGCGTCTCCGCGGTTGCAAGCGGATGCTCGAAATAAGGCCCGCCGCTTTTCCTCGCTTGGCCATGATGGGCCTTTTCCGAGAACGCGTAGGCGCGCGCGATAAGACCGGTTGGATTTTGCTTAATGAGTTCAGCGATCGGCATGTCGTAAGTATACGATAAAAAAGCCGCTTTCTTAAGCAGCTTTTTTGTAGGGACTCCTCGCTTTCTTTTCTTTCGGGGGATTTTCCTGCCAGCGCTTCAGTGCTTCTTGCAAATCAGCCTCGGATTCCGGCTTTTTACTCATGAGGAACGTACATGCGGGCCAGCGGTTGCAAGCATAGAATGGCCGCCCGCGGCCACGGGATTTTTTGAGAACGATATCGCCGATCTTGCAGTTCGGACATTTGAATCCGGTCCTGTCCCAGATTTTCGAGACGCCTTTACACGTTGGATAATCCACGCAACCAAGAAAGAAACCGAACCGCCCGCGGCGCACTTTCATGGGTTTGCCGCAGATGGGACAGCGCTCGTCTTTTGTTTTTTCCTCAAGTGCTTTGATCTCGGCCGCCTCTTCAGGCATCGGGAGCGTTATTTTCACGCCTGGCTGGGGGCACGCGAGAAATTTACCCATGCGTCCGAATTTGATGATCATAAGTTCACCGGGATGTTCCGGGCAGGGAACGTCTGATATCTCAACCCGTTTTTCAACCGTCACCTCTTTTTCTTCAAGGTCTTTCTTGAACGGCGTATAGAATTCGCGGCACACGTCGGTCCATTTCATTTTGCCTTCGGCGATCTCGTCAAGTTCTTCCTCAATGTGCGAAGTGAATTTGATGTCCACAATTTCGGGGAAGTTTGCAACAAGGAGATCGTTTACTATCATCCCGATTTCGGTCGGACGATATTTCTTTTCAATTTTTTCAACGTAGCCGCGGTCTTGGATTGTTGAGAGCGTGGGGGCGTAGGTAGAAGGGCGGCCAATGCCGTCGGCTTCGAGCGCTTTCACGAGCGTCGCGTCCGTGTAGCGCGCCGGCGGTTCCGTGAAATGTTGAACCGGCAGAATCTCTTCGAGCGAGAGCGGCTGGCCAACCTCGAGCTTCGGCAATTTTCCTTCGACTTCATCCGAGCCATCGTCGTCGCGGCCTTCGGTATACACGCGGATAAAGCCGTCAAATTTCACGGTTTGGCCGTTCGCGCGGAAGATATAGCGATTGGCGATTGGCGATTGGCGATTGGAAGTTTTCGATGACGCTTCTGCTCCTGATCGATCTTCTCTAGTCGCTAATCGCTCGTCACTTTCAATGTCCACGGCGGTTTGTTCGAGGAGCGCTTCTTTCATCTGTGAAGCAATGGTTCGTTTCCAGATGAGATCGTAGAGCCGTGCGCCATTCCGGTCTCTCACGCCGAGCGAGCTCGCTCGTGTCGCCGCAAGATTCGTTGGACGGATCGCCTCGTGCGCTTCCTGCGCGCCCTTGCTCTTTGTGGTATAGCGGCGCGGTTCGGGAAGCGCGTAATCTGCGCCGAATTCTTCTCGAATCACGGCACGAGTTTGCGCGAGTGCTGATTCCGCAAGGTTTACGCTGTCAGTTCTCATATAGGTGATGAATCCGTTCTCGTAGAGATGCTGGGCGATCATCATGGTTTGTTTGGCCGAGAAGCCGAGTTTTCGCGCCGCTTCCTGTTGGAGCGTGGAAGTGGTGAACGGCGCCGAGGGATAGCGCCGGACCTCTCTTATGACAATGTCGTTCACGTGAAATTGAGCATCGCGCACAGCGTCCGCGATCTTTTTCGCACCGGCTTCGGTCGTGATACCTATTTTGCCGACCAGTTTTCCATTGATTGCCGTGAGAGTTGCAGGAAAAATATTTCCGTTCCCCTTTCTCTGTTCCCCTTTCTCCGTTTGAAACCTTCCCTCAATCGTCCAATATTCCTCTTTACTAAATACTTGAATCAGGCGTTCGCGTTCTACAACCAACCGGACGGCGACGCTCTGCACGCGGCCGGCGGAAAGCCCGTAGCGCACCTTGCGCCACAAGAACGGGGAAAGTTCATAGCCCACGAGCCGGTCGAGCACGCGCCGCGCTTGCTGGGCATCCACAAGGTTGATATCCAATTCGCGCGGATGCAGAAGTGCGCGCAAAATCGCGTCTTTCGTGATCTCGTGGAAGGCGATGCGCTCCGTTGTTTTCGGTTTACCTTTTTTATCGAGTTCGAGCGCCTTGATCAGATGCCAGGCAATTGCTTCTCCTTCGCGGTCTTCATCAGTTGCGAGAATCACACGCTTCGCATATTTCACGAGCTTTTGGAGGTTCGCGACCACTGGCTCCGCTTTTTTCGGAATGATATAGGTCGGTTCGAAATCGTGATGCACGTCAATGCTGATCTTGCTTTTGGGCAGATCGCGGATATGGCCATAGGACGATTCGACAATAAAATCTTTCCCGACGAACTTTCCGATCGTTTTGGCTTTGGTGGGAGACTCAACGATAATGAGGTCCATGGTGTTCAGTTTATCACATAACCATCGTTCTGCTCTTTCAGTATTCCTTTAATGAAGAGCGTGCTCACGGTTTGGTTCGCGATATGAGGTTGAAGTTTAGTCGCCGCAATTATTTTGTCAATGTCCTGCGGCGCCGTCATGGTTGCGAGGAATTTCAAAATCATTTTTTCTTCTGATGTTCCCGCAAACTCTACAACAGGCGCTTGATCCTTTATCATGCCATACGATTCGAGAATATCTTCCGCGCGCGTCACAAGTTCTGCTCCTTGGCGAATGAGAGCATGCGACCCCTTGAAATTTGAATGGGTGATGGGTCCCGGGACGACAAATATGTCGCGATTTTGCTCAAGGGCGAAGCGGGCAGTTGCAAGAGACCCTGATCGTTCGGGGGCTTCTATAACCACGGCTCCTTTTGAGAGGCCGCTCACGATGCGGTTCCTTTCGAGAAAGCGCGATGGGTAAGCGGGCATGTCCGGGGGATATTCGGAAATGATCGCGCCGCCACGATCCAAGATTTTTTTCGCGAGCGATTCGTTGTTCCGCGGGTAAACCTGTGCAAGGCCGCAGGCAAGAACGGCGATCGTTTTTCCTCCGGCATCGAGACACCCTTCGTGAGCCGCGGCGTCTATGCCGAATGCCAGCCCGCTTACAATGACAGTACCCGCGCGTGCGAGATCTACGGCCAAACGGCGCGCCGTATTTTTCCCGTCAGGCGTTGCCCGCCGCGTGCCCACGATAGCAATCACCAGCCGGCCATTCTTAGGCAACGACCCTTTTACATAGATACCAAAAGGCGGATGGGGAATTTCACGGAGAAGCGCCGGAAATTCGGCATCTTCGCGGGCGATAAGTTGAATGTTCCTTGTAGCCAGTTTCTCCCATTCCGCTTCTGGGTCAGAAATTTTTTCGCCCGCAGATATTTTTTCATACACGTGCCGCCAATTTGTGCATCCGCGTCGTGCGCGTCGAATCGTACCATAGTCTCCACCAGCACCTACCGTGATCGCATGATAAAAAACATTCTCCTCATCCATTGAGGAACCATAACATGGAGAAGATTAAAAAAATCTAAAAGGATTTTTTCCTTTAGGGTACTCAGGAAAATAGACACCGTGATATTTTTGCCCATTCCCTGTTTGTTACCAAGATGGCTGGTCGCCCCGTCGCTTTTTCCACGATCGTTCATAAAGCGATATTGATCGTTTTATCGACGATCGTTCATAAAACGAACAGTTGGTATGGGCGCCGAACGCGAACAAAAGCTTCCCCCTGCCCTGCCCTTTTCCAAAAGCTATTTTTTTATTCGCGCGATTAAGGGAACGATTTTTGCATTCGGGCGAATTTTGTTACCATAAAGATATGAAACACGAGATGACGCCTTCCGGAACTTCATTGCCGGAAGATAATACCTTACCGCTCAGGATCGGTGAATCTGAAAAACATGCCGAGCATGATGATTCCGTGGTATGGAGCGTCGCGGCGCAGAACCGTGAGGGGAGAGAAAAGATGTTTGCTTTGAAACAGGTCAAGCGCGAAGAATTTGCAACACCGGAAGCGATGCGCGCCGACAAAGAGTTTTATGAATTCCTGAAAAGTTTTCCAGGTTTCGGAAAATTCGTTCCTGATACAATGTATTTTAAGGCGCAGATGACAAAAGAAGTCGCGCCGCAACTGTTCCGCATCCAGCGGTTCATCGAGGGACGTTCGGTGGATGGGATCGCGGATTCTGACCTGTATCGCGATCCCGAGGTTGTGCGGCAGCTCTTGGAACTGATCGACGGCGCACTCGCGATATTAAAAAAAGCCCGTGAAACAAAACAGCCAACGCCGGACTTCCGCCGTTTCATGGATGACAACCAATTGCTTCGTGCGGGAATCGGCGGCTTGCTTTCCGATCCGCGGTATTCAAAAAATATTTTCCTGAGCGATCGGCCCGACGAATCAGGCCAGCGCGTTTTCTTCGTTGACACCGGGCCGAACGCGCAAGAAAGATCAAGTAAGGGACAGAATATTTTCGCGCGCGAGGTCGTGAGCCGGCTCGAAGCGGGCAATCTTATGCTGTGGAAAAAGAAATTGGAAAAGGCCCTAAAAAACAAGCCGAAAAATTAAGGTTTAGATTCCTTCTGCCGTTTTTCCTGTTTTCCTTTCCATCGCGGCAAGCGCGTATTCTACGAGTTCCGTATACGCTTGTTTCTCTTCTTCTGGTCGGACTTCCGCATGTTTTCCGCGCACGGAATAAAATCCGTCGATCATATTCGCTTTTACCATTTTTTGTACTCGCTCCATAGGGAAAGCGCGATCATGGGCGCCATGGATGATGGAAATGCCGATCCCGCGGTTTTTTAATTCGATCAAAAGTTCCGGGAGCTTTGTCTTTGCCATCGCCCGTATTTCCTGGAGCGCGAGATAGAGATTTTTCAGAGAGAGATCGGAAATTTCTTTTTGGGGTGGTGTTATGCCGTGCGGGGGCCGCGGGATTTTTTTTCGGGCTGCTTCGATTTCTGATTTTATAATATCCGTTTCGAATCGTGCTCCGAGTCGGAGCGGCGTATCTTCACCCATAAGTCCTGCGGGTTGTTCCAAAACGAGGTTACGGAATCGTTCAGGATAGAGGACTGCCGCAAGCACGAGGACCATGCTTCCTTCGGAATTGCCGACACCATCCACCTTTTTGACGTCCTTGGCGTCCAGTGTATTGAGCAGCGCGGCTACTTTTCGCAGTTCGGCGTCGGGCAGGTCTCGTCGCTCTTCTTTCGATATCTGATGAGGAACGCCGTGCAGGGCATCAATAGAAATGACACGCCGTTCGTTTTCAACGAGCATGTCAATATCCTTTTTAAAAAGTAGCGGCGTGCCGCCGAATCCCGGCAGAAAAGCAACCGGCGTATCTGTTTTCTGATGTTCGGGTTTTATGTCATACGCGAAGACTTCAGTTCCTTCAAAGTGAAATCGATCGGGATGTTCCCACTGTTCAAAAAACTTCGGTTTTCCTTCCGTTTTATTTTCTGCGCTGACATTGTTTGGTTGTTCAGGCATTTCAAAGTTCATAGCCGGTTTTATTTT
>CAZADL010000001.1:29105-57624 GCA_964483915.1 uncultured Candidatus Saccharibacteria bacterium
TGGGATTAGCGTTGACATGCAATCGCGACGATAATGATGATCGCCACGATCCCGAGCACCGCCATCACTGCATTTCCAAACATAACGATCCGGACGGGCGTTGGGTCGTCGTTTGGACCGTAAAAAAATTTTTTCCACATGATGCGGCCTCCTTCCTCCAATGATCATAAAACTTTCAGCAACCATCAGTCAAGCTTTTTGTTTTTTCAGGAGACGTCCGTAGAGCGTCCTCATTTTCTCGCCGCAGGCCTCGAGGGATTGCTCTTTTACGACGCGTTCTTTCGCGCGCGCGGCGAGGAGGTCGCGTTCTTGTTTGTTGCCGAGAAGCCGCGCGAGCTTCGGTATAAATTCGTTTTCGTTCTGCGCCATGAGGCAGTCGCTTTCGTCAGTGAAGTAGCCTTGGTAGGCAGGCAGGTTGCGAAGGAGCATGGGAACCCCGACCGCGGCGGCTTCCACGTTCGTTATACCCTGATTTTCTTCGTATGAGGGAAAAACATAAATATCCAGCGCATTAAATGCCGCCACAATGTCTTTTACGTAGCCCGTGAAGATGACGTTCGGTGGAATATTTTTCGGCAGGGGCTTCACGAGAAACGAGTTGTATATTTTTCCAAACCAGATGAATGTGTTTTTTGGGAACGCGCGGGCGAGTGTAAGGAACGTACCAATGCCTTTACGTGGGATAGCAAGGCCGACCGTGCCGACAACGATTCCTGAAAGATTGTATTCTTTGCGCGCCTCATCCCACTTCACGGGATCTTTTTTGAAGACATGGACGTCAACGCCATTAGAGACAGCGACCAGCTTATGGGCGGGGATGCCGTAATTTATCAAAAGCGATTTGGTATATTCGCTTGGGCAGAAAACCATGTCGGCTAGGCCGTAAACATAGGCAAGGTAGTGCCGCATCAAAGGTGCGACGATCTTCCCAAACCAAAAGACCTCACGGAGATCCTCCGCAGTGACGTGGGACCAGATCGTGACCGGCATGCCGCGCCGTTTCGCTTTGTAGATCAGCCGCAGCGAATTGAGCCATGGCGTGTTGACCTGAAAAATGTCACAGGAGTCGTCCAACGTTTCAACGAACTCAATGCCGCTCCGCGAAAGAACCTCTTTTTGGTTGCGGTACGAAGAAAGGAGACCGGTGCCGATATTTTTATAGAACCGTCCGCCGAAAATGTGATACATCTCAAGATAGAGGCAGATTTTCATGATTTTTCTTTAATTATTTTTTCATAAAGCTCGACCATGGCATGCGCGACATTTTTTTTCGAATACCGTTCTGCAAACTTGTGCGAGGCCACACCCTTTTTCCGAAGTCCAGCGGGCGCCTTAAAAAGTTGCACGATCGCCCGCGCGAGGAGCTCGGGGTGATCTGGTTTTGCAAGAAGCCCATTCTTGCCGTGCCGCACAATATCAGGGATCCCTTTCGCATCCACGGCCGCGACGGGGAGGCCGCAGGCCATCGCTTCAATGATGGAAACGGGCTGGTTTTCGCTCCGGCTTGCGGTGAGAAAAAGGTCGTTCGCCCAGAGTGCGTCGCGGAGTTCCTCGCTGCGGAGCATGCCGGTAAAAAAAACCACGCTTTCGCAGGCGAGTTTTTTCACCAATGCCTCTAGTTTTTTCCGTTCTGGCCCGTCACCCACGATCATGAACGTTGCATCGGACACGTGCTCTCGGGCGATGCTGAACGCAGCAATTGCCTGATCAATATCTTTTTCATAGCTCACCCGGCCCATATAAACGATACCGTGCTTTCCGACGCCATATTTTTGCTTGAGCCGTTGCTTGCGGGCCGCGCTTGGCACCGGGACGAAAAAATCGGTATCCGCCGGATTGGGGACGATATGGAGGCGCGGCTTCAAGCCGTGTTTCAGAAGCGCCGCGCCGAGAGAACGGGACGGGCTTACGACCGCGCCGCAACGATTGTAATAGGCGACGGTAAGTTTCCATGAAAATTTTCTTCCCCATGAATAATCGAGCTTCACATGTTTCAAATAATCGTCATAGAACGTATGGTGGGTGCCCACCAGGGGAATGTGCAACAGTTTTTTTCCGAGAATCGCGCCCCAGCCGGCGAGGAACGGCGTATGGGTATGGAGAATATCAGGTTTGAATTTTTTGAGCGCGCGCAGCGTTTTCAGCCCCGGCATCAAAGGGATCATAAACTCGCCGGTCGGGTAGATGAAGTTTGGCATGGGAAGCGAAGAAATTTTGTTTACCGCAAAGCTTTTGCCGCCGGCCGTATGCTCGATGTGGCTCGCTCTCGTTACTGTGAATACCGCCACGTCGTGGCCAAGTTCTGTAAGTGCGGTAGCCGAATCTCGCGTGACGCTCGCAACGCCGTTCACCTGCGGGGGAAACGTATCGCTCCAGATGGCTATTCTCATGGAATTTTTGTTGGATCTTGAAGAAACGGCATGAGCGTTTGTGCCAGAGCGTCTTGGTTGCGTGAGGCGAGAAAATGGCTGTTGCTTGCGATCCGGACGGCCCGTGCATTCTTTATCCTGCGCGACATATCCGCGACTTCGCGCGCGGTAAGATAGGGATCCTTCGCGCTCCGTATGATGAGCGTGGGACAGGTAATGCGTGGGAGCGCTGCCGCAAGATCAAGCTTGAGAGTGCGGGCAAGCATCCAAAGATTTATTGAGACCGGCATGGTTAAAAATCCTTTGAACGTGGAATTAAAATACCCCGTTGATTTTCCGTGCTCGAAATAGTGGTAATGTGTGCGGCACTCTGGATAGAGCATCCAGGCCAGGCCATTCATGAATGTTGCAAGAAACGGCGCCGCAAATGAAAAAAATCTGTAGTGCAGGGGATTCATGAAATTTGCACTTATGAGGGCGAGGCTGCGGAGCGATTCCGGATGGGCTGCGGCATAGGCGAGCGCGACATATCCTCCAAATGAGTATCCCACCATGTTGAATTTTTGCAATCGTTCTTGGAGGGCGATGCGATGAATATCTTCCGCAAAAACGGGGAATAGGTACCACGCCTTATGTTTTGATTGGTCTGAAAAGCCATGGCCGCGGAGGTCTGGCGCCACACTGCGAATGCCCTGCGCGGCAAGCGTCTCCATGAATGCGAGCCACGTCGTGTGGTTTGACGAGAGGCCGTGGAGCAACATTACGGTTTGCGCACTTTCTGCGGGACCGGCGGTGAAATAACAGAGATTGCCTTTGTCGGTCGCAATAAACTTTTTTTCCGGAGAAAAGTTCATAATTCTTCCTCGGCGAGATATTTTTTGCTCATCTTTGAGATGACGAAATAGGCCATGATACAGACCACGATCAGGATGCCGGCCGCCCAGCCGGCGAAGGTGAGAAGCTTATCGAATTTTGCATATGCCTGTCCGAAATAAAATCCGACCAAGAGCAGGATCAGCGACTTCGGCAGGGTTCCCAAAACATTGAACCAGAGGAATTCCGACCATTTCATGCGCGCCATGCCCGCAGCGATGAGGATCAGGCCGCCAAAGAAGTGGGAAATTTTCCCGACCACCAGCGTCTTGCCGGGGTGTTTTTTAAAATGTTCTTCCAGTCGCACGATGATTTCCGGCTTGATGCCAAAATGATGCCCCCATTTGAGGATGGCGGGTTTGCCGCCCCAGCGGCCCTGCGTATACATGAAGATATCGCCAAGGATGTCGCCTACGACGACGATAGGATAGCAGATGAAAAGATTGAACTGGCCGAGCGAGGCAAGAAACCCCGCAAGGATCGTGACGATCGGCCCTTCGACGACGACGAGAGGGAAAAGGATAACGTAGCGGTAGTGGAGTAGCCAGGCAAGGACGGTGGCTAAGGCCATAAATTTATTCGGTCCATTTTTTTAACCCGCCCGCGATCTCTTTAAATGTTTTTGCGAGGATGGCGCCGGAGGTTTTCGTAATTGGTTTCAGAACGAAATCTTCAGCTTTTTTTCTCATACGTTCTTTCTCCGGACGAATGCCAATGCGGATGCGCGTAAAATCGTTCCCGCCGAGCGTGGCCACGGCGGATTCCACGCCATGGTGTCCGGCCGCTCCGCTCCTGCGGGAGATTTTCCAGGAACCGAGCGTGAGATCGCTGTCGTCGTGGAGCAGGATAATATTTTGCGGGGAGACATTGAATTTCCGCGCTGCTTCGCGGATCGCTAGGCCGGAGACGTTCATAAAGGTGAGGGGTCGTACCAATATGAGTTCCCCGCTTCGCGCGTAGGCGAAAAGTTTTTTATGTGTTTCCCACCGCGCCGTGTCCTTCGTGACGAGCTCCGCCGCGATCGCAAGGAGTGCTAAAGCGCCCACATTGTGGTAGGTGTGCGCGTAGGCCGCACCGGGATTGCCAAGGCCGATCACGAGCTTTCGGGAACCGATTGCTTCCATATCTTGATTATTCCATAACCGCCCCTATAATAGAAGGCGTGAGAAAATTTTTAGCCTCTCTCCTTGAAATTTTTGAGATTGCCGTGATTGCCATTGCCGCGGTATTTTTGGTGCGGACATTTCTCGTCCAGCCGTTTCTCGTGAGCGGCGCGAGCATGTCGCCGAATTTTTCAAACGGCGACTATGTTTTGGTTGATGAACTCACCTATTGGATCCGGCCGCCGGAGCGCGGTGAGGTCGTCGTGTTTCACGATCCGGAAGATTACAGCACCTACTTTATTAAGCGGGTCATCGGCCTTCCCGGTGAGCGTGTTACGATTGCAAGCGATACCGTGACGGTTTACAACGCGAATCACCTCACAGGCTTCGCGCTTGACGAGTCCTACCTCCCGCAAGGTGTGCTCACGGCCGGCACGGAATCGTATACGCTCTCTTCGAGCACGTACTTGCTCCTCGGCGACAATCGTCCGGCGAGCTATGACTCGCGGAGCTGGGGACCCTTGCCGGCGAAAAACATCGTGGGACTCGTGCGGGTCCGGTTGTGGCCGCCCGATGCGATTACGGCCTTCGCCGCCCCGAAATATTAAAAAAATTGAAAGCAGCCCAATCAACTTTTCAGATTGACATGCCATCTACCGAGAAACACAGAGAAAAGCCCGAAGCGTTCCAAGCGCCGAAGGGGATGCACGACATATTGCCCGCAGACGAACCGTATTGGGAAAAGATAGAGGGTGTTGTACGGTCTCTTGCGCGCGCGTATGGTTTTGGCCGTTTGGAACCGCCGATCCTTGAAACCGCCGCGCTCTATAACAAAACGTCAGGCGAGGAAAGCGACGTCACGCTCAAAGAAATGTACACACTCCGTACGAAAGGCGGCGATCTTTTGGCGCTCCGGCCGGAATACACGCCGGGCATCTGCCGCGCTTATATAGAACACAGCATGAGTAGGCTTCCTCAGCCGCAGAAGTTCTACTATTTCGGGCCCGTGTTTCGCCATGACCGGCCGCAACTGGGGCGATACCGGCAGTTTACGCAGATCGGTTTTGAAATAGTGGGTGGTCAGAACGATCCTATCTACGATGCGGAAATCGTAACAATCGTTGCGAACCTGCTTGCCGAATCGAAAATAAAAAATCCGACGCTGAAAATCAACTCCATTGGATGCCGCGTGTGCCGGCCGAACTACAAGCGCCAACTCCAGGGCTACTATCGGAATCACGAAAAAGAATTGTGCGAGGATTGCGTGCGGCGGCTGAAGACGAATCCGCTCAAATTACTGGATTGCAAACAGGCGCAGTGCGCGCCGTTCAAAGAAAAGGCGCCAAATTTTCTCGACAGACTTTGTGTCGCATGCAAAGCGCACTTCAGGGCAACCCTCGAATACTTGGAGCAGGTCGGCATTCCGTATGATGTTGATCCGCGATTAGTGCGCGGTCTGGATTACTACAACCGCACCGTCTTTGAATTTTTTGCACATGGCAAGGAAGAAGAAATTGGAGCTTTGGGCGGCGGCGGGCGCTACGATTATCTTCTTGAAACGATCGGCGGCCATGCGACGCCGGCGTTAGGCGTTGCTTTAGGAATTGAACGTATGATCGCCGTTCTGCGGGCGAAAGAAATTGCCGTCGCGCCGCGTCCGATGAAAAAAATATTTCTCGTGCATGCGGGCACGCTTGCGAAGAAAAACGCATTCGCGCTTCGCGAAGAGCTTCGGAAGTCCGGGATCGCGGTCGCGGAGGCACTCGCGCGGGATTCTTTGGGTGCCCAGCTTAAAGTGGCGGACAAGGAAGGTATCGGCATCGCGCTCATTTTGGGACAGAAAGAAATCTATGAAAAAAGCGTCATCGTCCGCGACCTTGCCGCCGGCACACAGGAATCGGTTTTAATCGAAAAGGTTGTGGATGAGATAAAAAAACGGTTACACGCTTAGAACGTTGTCATACCGAGCCCTGCGAAAGTTTCTCCCTGTCATTCCCGCGCAGGCGGGAATCCAGTGCTTTCAAAAAAAATAAATCTGAGTTCCCGCTTTTGCGGGAACAACAGAAAAATGTTATTTTAAAATTGTTAAATTGAAAACTATTTCCATGAATCCCGATTGCCTTTTTTGTAAGATTGCCGCGAAGACGATTCCCGCAAAGATTGTTTACGAGGACGAGCACGCCATCGCTTTCCTTGACATCACGCCGCGTGCGCCGGGGCATACCATGGTGATCCCGAAATATCACGCGCCGACCTTGATCGGGCTTCCGGATGGCGAGATATCGCCGCTTTTTAGCGCTGTTAAAAAAATAGCGGCCCTCCTTATGGTGGCGCTTCATCCCGACGGTATCACGATAGGCGTGAATCAGGGCCGGGCGAGCGGCCAGGAAATTGACCATCTCCATGTGCACCTCATGCCGCGCTGGCACGGCGATGGCGGCGGCGCAGTGCAGTCGCTGGTTCATAATATGCCGCAGGAATCACTGGAGGCGATTCAGAAAAAGATTTTAGACGCGCAGTAAATTCATAAAAATTATGGCCTCTCTGTTTCCAGAGAGGCCATAGGTTTTAATGAGCTTTCAATCCCCCGGCGAGGGGTCCCTCTCCTGGCTTCAACCTTTCCCGGTGAGGGTCGGGTTGGCCAATAGGAGGAATCCCTTCTTCTCTCTTTGGAGGAGAGAGAAGATAGATAACCGTCCCCGTCGGGCTACCGCGAGAAACGATGCAGTTAGGAACGGCATCGAAAACCGTTCCTCCTGCGGGTAGGGCACACTCATAAATGGGAGACGTTCCTTCTTGGGTATTTTTGAAAGCATACCCAAGAAAGATTCCGCCGTTGCACTCCGCGGTGTCCACAGAGTGCTCGCCATCGGAACTCACGCAATCGTAGAGGGGAATTTCTTCCTTTCCCTCTAATTTCGCGTCTCGGGTCATGAGGTACCCGAGAGATCCGACATACTGCCAATCTCCCACAGGAGTCGGCAATATCGTCGTTTCCCACTCCCCACCAAACTGAGATGAGTAGCGGGAGAGTTCGATCCCGACGTTCGGCCACACGGGCACATCCTCGATTTTCATTGAGAATGTCCGCGCGACCAGATAGCGCGTCGCGCTCCCCGACGGAACAACTCCTGCTGTCGAGTATGTGTAAAACAGCAGCAAGTTTCCGCCGTCCACAAGCTGATTGCCTTCAGCTTGCGTTGAGTCGATCAGACTCGGATAAAAAATATTATCCGAGTCATCAGGAACTCGTGGGAGGATTGCGTCCGGCACAGGATTAAATTCTATGCCGTCCGTGGAGACCAGCAACGGAATCCCAGAGCCAGTTACTGTCCATGGCTCCCGATTTCCATTGTTCCCCCCTGTCAGGAGGAACTCTCCCTTCCAGCTTGAGGCAGCTCCGCCGCCAAGCCAGAAAAGATAGGGATTCACCTGGATCGGGGTTTCTTCATCACTGACCCCAACTCCGATAAACCCACAGTCAGGAGAGCCGGCTTTCCCTGAGTCTGAACAATAGTACTTCATCCAGACCTCGGGATTGGCCGGGTCCATCCGGGCAGCAATTTCCTGCCCGTCGCTCGCCCGGTTCAGATACATATAATAGTACCCGTCCGGAGCGTGGATGACCGTTCCGTCACCCTCTCCGCACGCTGAGCTGTTGTCTATAACAACAGACATCGGCGTGAAGGACAACGGGCTTGTTCCGAAAGCAATGCCCATAAACTTATGAACACCGCCATTCGGACAGGCACTGTCCCACCGTTCTTCGTGGAAGATGGCCCAAAATCCATTGGGCCCGGCGGTTTGGATCAAGGATTCAATCCAAGATCCACGCCCGTTCCACGGACCGAGGGCGAGGTATTGAGTTCCTCCGCCCCCGAACTGGTCCTGTCCGACGAACGCGAACGACTGGACGTCGTTCACGTATGCCACCCTTCCGTACCCCTCAACGAGGTACGGAATATACGGGTTGTCCGGTCGGCCGGACAACCACAGCTCGGATTGGGCACGCCCAATCCGAATGCTCAGATTCCCCAGCGGAATCGCCGGAGAACCTTGAGCGAAGCTTGTTCCCATCACGGGAACAAGCAAAAAAAACACTACTAATAACTTTCTCATAAATCCTCCTCGATTCCCCGAGCGGGAATCCCTTTTTAAATTTTGATGCCTAACCGTCTTATATTCTACACTAATTAATGCTATTTTGTCAAATCGCGCTCGCTAACCTAAATTATCGAGGTTTGACCTCGATAATTTAAATGAGCGGGATACCGGAATCGGACCGGCGCCTCAACCTTGGGAAGGTCGCGTACTGCCACTATACTAATCCCGCAGGAACGATCGTTCCTTGCTGAATTGCAAATAGTTTAGCGCCGTTTTCTAAAATAAGAAAGCGTGTGTCGCTGGTCCACAACATATAATACGCACAGGTCCTTGAAAACACGGAGGAAAAGCGTAAGAGCCGCCGCACGGCGATGAACGTCGCAAGCTCCTGTTCGCTTTATGAACGATCGTCGATAAAACGAGAAGATATCGCTTTATCGACGATCGTTCATAAAGCGATATCTTTTTAATATTTTTTAATGTTCGGTGGAACATGATGTGGATATGGCAGAATATGGCGAGATGGCGATCGCCCTACACAATTGCTTGATAAACGTGGCCGTCTCGTGGGTATCTGAGTCCGGACCAGCGTGTATCGATGAAGGGAGTGAATTCCCGTTTTGCCACAGGGGTTGTATAATGAAAGAAAATAAATTTACCACATTTATGGCCAAAGCACGCGTTGCGATAAACGGGTTTGGGCGAATCGGACGGTTGTTCTTCCGCGCTGCGTTTGAATCGCCAAACCTCGATATCGCCGCCATCAATGATTTGGGTGATGCGGAAAATCTTGCCTATCTTTTGAAATACGATACGGTTTACGGCAGGTATCCGAAAGACATAAAAACGGACGTTGCGAATGGAAAACTTATAGTGGATGGCGCGGAGATTAAGTTTTTACAGGTGAAAGATCCGACCCAGCTTCCCTGGAAAGATTTGGATATAGATATCGTCGTTGAGGCGACCGGACTTTTTGATTCCTATGAAAAATCGAACGTGCATCTTGCGGCAGGTGCGAAACGCGTGGTCATCACGGCACCCGCGAAAGACGAGGACGGTGCAGCCGGCCGGACGGTGCTCGTCGGCGTGAACGAGGAACAATTTGCAACCTGCCCCATCACCTCTAATGGATCCTGCACGACAAACTCCGCCTCGCCTGTGATTCAGATCCTTTCGGAAAATCCGGGTATTATGAAAGCGACGCTCTCCACCGTGCACGCCTACACGGCAACACAGAGCATCGTTGATGGTCCTGTTCATGGCGGCCATGACTTTCGTAAGGGACGCGCGGCGGCGCATAACACGGTGCCCGAAACGACGGGCGCCGCAATTTCGGTTGCCCGTGCCATTCCAGAACTCAAAGGAAAATTTGATGGCGTTTCTTTCCGCGTGCCTATTGTGGTCGGTTCCATTTCTGATATTACATTCGTTGCCAAGCGGAAAACGACGGTCGAAGAAATAAATCAGATTCTTACCGATGCGGCCGCCTCGCCGCGCTGGGAGGGCATTTTAAAAGTAACGACCGATCAGCTGGTATCGTCCGATATTGTGGGCGAACCCTACGGCGCGATCGTTCCTCTGGACCTTACAAAAGTGATTGATGGCGACCTCGTGAAAGTGCTCTCGTGGTACGACAACGAAGCCGGGTATGTGAGTACGCTCGTGAAACATGTGGAAAAAGTGGCTGCCTTCATCGCTCATCGCTAATCGCTATCTTTTAATGACCATCTATCTCGGTGCCGATCACGGCGGATTCAATTTGAAGGAATATTTGAAAGGCGTTTTAAAAAACGATGGCTATGATGTCGTGGATGACGGAGCATCCGAACGCGTGGAGGGGGATGATTATCCGGATTTCGCCGTGCCGGTAGCGCGCGCGGTCGGGCGGGCGCCCGACCAGAGCCGTGGCATCCTCATCTGCCGTTCCGGATTTGGCATGGATATTGCCGCCAACAAATTCCCGGGAGTTCGCGCGGTGCTTCCCATGTCGCCGGACCATGCGTTCCAAGCGCGGCACGACGACGACGCCAATGTTTTGTGTTTCGCCGCCGATTTCACCGACGATGCCACGGCGGAAAATATTATGAACGTTTTTTTGGGAACGGAATTTGCGAAGGAGGAGAGATACGGGCGGCGCTTGCAGAAAGTGGCGGATATCGAGCACGAGAATAAACGATAAGAACATGGAAATCATTCCTGCAATAAATTGTTCCGATCGCGCATGCGTTGTGGAAAAAATAGCCGCCGCAAAAAAATTTCTCAAAAAAGATCATTTTCTTCACCTTGATATCGCCGACGGCGTCTTTACATTTCACAAGACATGGAACGATCCGGCGAGTTTGGCCGAGTTCCGGTCGCCATTTCCGTTCGAGGCGCATCTTATGGTGGAGCATCCTGAAAAATGGGTCGCGCCGTGGCTTACGGCAGGGACCAAGCGTTGTATCATCCATATTGAAACCATCGACAAAGATTCGCTCGAAGATATCGTCGCCGCATGTAAGGCCTCTCACGCGGAACTCATGCTTTCCTCAAACCCCGAGACGCCCGCGGAGGAATTCACGCCCTATCTTCATGACATTTCCCGTTTCCAGGTTTTGTGCGTGAACCCGGGCATCGCCGGCCAAAAATTTCTTCCGCTCGCACTGGAAAAAGCGAGATGGCTGAAGTACGCCAACCCCCGTGCTATAATCGAAGTGGACGGCGGTATGACGCCCGAGACAGCACGATGGGCAAAAGATGCCGGCGCGGATATCGCCGTTTCCGCAAGCTACATCTTCGGAAGCAAAGAGCCGAAGGAAGCGTATGAAGAGTTGAAGAAAATATGAAAACGAGTCATCGTCCGCACCCGCCTTCGCGGGCGCAGGCTCCGGCGGACGACCCGTGCTTTCTCGGATTGAAGGAGCACGGACCCTCGTCTCCGCGAGGGTGACAATATCAACATGGAACCGCTTACCGATAAAAAGTTAAAACATCTCGAGTTCATGGCGAACCGCTTGCGGCAAGACGTCATTCAAATGGTGTCGCGCGCCGGTTCCGGCCATATCGCGGGACCATTGGATATGGCAGACATTTTCGCCGCGATGTACTTTCATATTCTTCGGTACGATCCGAAGCGTCCCCAATGGCCGGATCGCGACCGCTTGGTACTTTCGAACGGCCACATCTGTCCTGTGCAGTATGCCGCCTTGGCGCATGCCGGCTTTTTCCCGGTTGAGGAATTGAAAACCCTGCGTGAGATCGGGAGCCGCCTGCAGGGCCATCCGCACCGTGGCACGGTGCCCGGCATTGAAACGACATCAGGTCCCTTGGGTTCCGGTATTTCACAATCCATCGGCATGGCGCTCGCTGCGCGGCTTAATAGCAAGAAGCCTGCCCCGTACGCCGATACGGGGTGGCGGACCTATTGCCTTACTTCCGACGGCGAACACGAAGAGGGGAATACATGGGAAGCGGTGATGTTCGCCGGCAAGAATAGGATGTCGGATCTGACCGTTATTATTGACCGCAATCATATCCAAATCGACGGGTTTACGGAAGATGTCATGCCGCTCGAGCCATTGCGGCAAAAGTATGAAGCGTTCAACTGGCACGTGCTTGAGATTGATGGGCATAATTTTGAAGAAATCATAGCTGCGGTTGCCGAAGCCCAGGCAATCCATGAAATGCCGACCGTGATTGTCGCGCACACGATTCCGGGCAAAGGCGTCGATTTTATGGAGAACGATTATCTCTGGCACTCCAAACCGTTCAAGCCGGGCGAGGCGGAGCGCGCGCTTCATGAGCTCCGGACGCTGCGAGGAAAAATAAGGTCGGAGCACCAATAAAAATGCTGATCGCCCATCGCTAAAAACTAATCACTCATTTTTATGTCTCTCATCCGTAAAATCTATCTCTATCTTTTTTCCCTGATCGGACTCGTGCTTGTCGTAATCAGTTGCGTCATGCTTGTGAACTTGGCGCTTAAAACGTACGTTTTCCCCGATGCGGACAAATATTATAGTTACCCCATGGCCGCGCCAGTGCAGCCGACTGGAAAAAATGTATCAACGACGATTTCTGCGGAACCGACGGACGCCCAAATACAGGCATATCAAAATCAACAAACAAAAAGCCAGCGCGAGAGCACTGCCGCGCAGGCCCTTGCTATGATCATCGTCGGCGCTCCGCTCTATCTCTACCACTGGCGCGTGATTCGGAAAGACAAAGAAATCTAACAAAAAAAAAAGACGACGTCGACACATCGCCTTTTTTGTCAAAGTATCGGTCTCAAACCTGGGGGCAAAGTCCCTCGCAAAAAGGAAAGGATGGAAACTCTTTCATCAAAAGATGAAAGAGGTTAGAATTACTCAAAGGATGGGACCAGCCGGAACCGATCCGTCCTGGGATTAGAGATAATTCTCACCCCCAGATGTGAAACAGCTACCTTGACTAAACTTTCATTCCAACGGCTATGTTAGCATATGCTTATTATGTTGTCAAGTATTACCAAATAGTCAGCCCCGCAAAGGCGGGGATCTGGAATAAATCACAAGAAATCTAGATTCCCGCCTGCGCGAGAATGGTATAAGGAGGAACCACGAAGAGACAACGGAGATAATCAAAATAGGTTACATAGGTTACCATAGAGCATTACCATGAAAAAACAGAAGCAAAATTCCAATAATGACGATCTCGCCATCGATCTCACGCTCCGGCCGGAGCGATGGGAGGAATATGTCGGCCAGGAGAAGATCAAGGAAAGTTTGAAGGTTATCCTTGCGGCGGCGAAAAACAGGAAAGAAGTTTCGGACCATTTGCTTTTCTCCGGACCGGCGGGGCTTGGAAAGACAACCTTGGCGTATCTCGTTGCGCGCGAGCTCGGCGGTAACGTCAAGACAACGTCAGGGCCAGCCCTTGAAAAATCCGGCGACCTTGCGGCGGTACTCACCAATCTCGCGCCGGGCGAAATTTTGTTCATAGACGAAGCGCATCGAATCAACCCGACGATTGAAGAAGTGCTGTATCCGGCGATGGAGGCACGGAAGCTTCATTTGGTTGTCGGCAAGGGACCGTCTGCGCGGACCTTGAGCTTGGATCTGCCGCCGTTCACGCTCATCGCCGCGACGACGCGTGAGAATTTATTGTCCCAACCGCTCCGTTCCCGTTTTGGTGCAACGTTGCGGCTCAATTACTACAATACCGGAGACATTACAAAAATTATCAACCGTTCTGCAAAGATTTTGAACATCAGAATATCGCCCGAAGCGGTTGCCGTCCTTGCAAAGGCATCGCGTGGCACGCCGCGCATCGCGAACCGGCTTTTGCGCCGCGCGCGGGACTTCGCCGAAGTGCTCGGCAATAAAACGATCGACGAAACAGCAGCCCGAAAAACACTTGAGATGCTTGAGGTTGACGAGATGGGCCTCGAACCGCAGGACCGGCGCCTGCTTCTCACCATCATCGAGAAGTTCAACGGCGGACCGGTCGGCGTGAACACCTTGGCGGCCGCGCTTTCCGAAGAGCGCGGCGTGATCGAGGACATCTACGAACCGTACCTTATGATGCTCGGTTTTCTCCAACGCTCGTCGTCGGGCCGCATCGCCCTTCCCGCGGCATATCGGCACTTGAAAATAAAAGGGAGAGAAGAATTGTTATAACAACTCGGTCGTTAATAGAAACCGATCGCGGGGAAAAATCCAAGGAGCAGAATAACGAGGATAAAAACGCCGTCTTTATAAATGCGGGATCTGTTTAATAATTTTTTAATTTCGACTATGTAGCATGGGAGCGTGAAGAAAAATTCATCCTTCCTTTTACCGGCGCGAATTATAAGCATTGAGAACAAAATTTTCTCTCTCCGCGGACATCGCGTGATGCTTGACCGAGATTTGGCTGAACTCTACGGGGTGTCCGTGAAGCGGTTAAACGAACAGGTAAAGCGAAATCGCGACCGGTTTCCCGCCGACTTCATGTTTCGACTGACTACGGCAGAAACCAGAATCATCCTGGTTTCAAGGTCGCAAATTGCGACCCTGAAACGCGGTCAGAACGTGAAATACCCGCCATTCGCCTTCACCGAACATGGTGCCATTATGCTTGCGAATGTTATTAAGAGCGATGTTGCAGTGCGGGCAAGTATTCAAGTGGTTTGCGCGTTCGTACGCTTACGTCGACTTACTGCGACGCAAGAGGCGATGATGCGGCAACTGGAGGGCTTGGGGCGCAGAGTTGGAAAACATGACGCCGCGCTTCAAACTGTTCTTAAAATACTGAACATACTTCTTGCGCCGCCTCAATTGCCGCCGAAAAATCCAATGGGGTTTCGGGGCGATACTTCAAAATGATTTTTATCAATGAATGGTTGCCGAATCCAACGGGGCCGGACGCAAAAGGAGAATTCATAGAGCTTTACAATAACGGCAGCACGCTGGTAAATTTGAGCGGATGGATTTTGCAGGCCGATAAAAAGAAGTTCAAGCTATCAGAATCCATTCGTGCGAATGAGTATTTGGTTTTGTCAAGAAGTAAGACGAAACTCCCGCTTAAAAATACGGACGAGACTTTGTTTTTATATGATGCGGCGGGCCATCTGGTTGATCAGTCCGCTTTTGAGGGAAGTGCGCCGGAAGGGGAAAGCTTCAGTCGTGTGAGTTACAACACCTGTAACAGCTCGAGCATCTGCAATGCTGTTCAACAATTTGTCTGGGGCAGACCGACACCGGGAACAAAGAATAGCGTCGTTGCGGAAATCGGTATCTCTGATATCAGATATCCCGAAGACGTTCCCTTGAACAACTATCACCTGAACTGGTTTTCCGTTTTTGGATTCACCCTTCTCGCTGGAGTGATTTTCGCCGCGGTTCTATGGTACGCTATGAAACATGACGAAGACATTTCACAGCTTTTCTTCGGAAGAAACTAAGCGATTTGGCGAACAACTTGCCAAATCGCTCATCGCTCATCGCGAATCGCTACGAAAAGGCGCCCTCGTTGTCGCTCTTCGGGGCGAGCTTGGCACGGGAAAAACGACCTTCGTGCAAGGTTTTTTCCGGGGGCTTGATATAAAACGAAATCCAACGAGCCCGACATTCGTGATCGTGAGAAGGTATAATATTCCCGCCAATCGCCAATCGCAAATCGCCAATCGCTATAACAGCGTCTACCATTTCGACGCGTATCGATTAAAGCAAGAGGAAGACATAGAAATTCTTGAATTCGGGAAAATTATGTCTCATCCTAAAAACATAATCCTCATAGAATGGCCCGAAAGAGTAAGGGGCCTTTTGCCACGCGGCACCATAAAATTGGATTTTATTCACGGAAAGAAAGAAAATGAGAGAATTATCAGGATTCCATGAAAACACTGCTTCTCATTGACGCGAATTCTATCATTCACCGGTCGTTCCATGCCCTGCCGCCGTTTACGGGTCCGCACGGAGAGCCCACCGGCGCGCTCTATGGCATCGCGAGCATTCTCCTTAAACTATGGCGCGAGGAAAAACCGGCATATGCCGCGGCGCTTTTTGACCGTCCGGAGCCGACGTTCCGCAAAAAAGAATATCCTGAATACAAAGCCCAGCGGCCGCCGGCGCCAGACGACCTTATCTCACAAATCATCGAAGCGCACCACCTTTTTGAAGCGTTTGGAATAAAAACATTTGAGAAGTCGGGTTTTGAAGCGGACGATTTGATCGCCACGCTCACGGAAAAATTCAAGGGCGAATCGGATCTGCAGGTCGTTATTTTGACGGGCGACCGCGACACACTTCAGCTTATCGAGGGCGATAAGGTGGTTGTCCGGACCTTCAATAAGGGCGTGAGTGACACAACGATCTACGATGAAAAAGCCGTAATTCTGAAGTACGGTTTTGCGCCGGAGCTTATGGCGGATTATAAAGCGCTCGTGGGCGACCCGTCGGATAACATCAAGGGGGTTTCAGGCGTGGGGTCAAAAACCGCGACGGAACTCATCAAAAAATTCGGTAATATTAAAAATATCTGGAAAGCGGTTCCGGGCGATCCGAAACTCGCGGCCCGGCTTGGCGGCCGTGAGCACGAAGCAGAGTTTTCTAAAAAATTAGTACTGCTTGAAAGGCATGTTCCTCTCATACTCTCCGAAATTTCCGATATCGCGGCCACGGACACAACTTCTGCCATTGAGGAATATTTCCAAAAGGAAGGATTTGCCACATTGCTCAAACGTTTTGAAAAAGGGAACAGCTCAGAGATATCCTCGCGGGGAAGCGCCAAAGAGAAAGAAGGAAAACCTCCACGCCGCCAGGAAGCAATGTTTTAAAATCTGCTTTAAATAAGCGGAGGATTTCTTTTCTGGAAGATTATTATCTCTTAACAAAGGAGATGCCCGTCCTGCGGGACCGTGAGTTTAAGTCCCGCAGGACGGGCATCTCCTTTCACGCCCCTATCTTCCAGAAAGCTGGAAAACCGAAGCCATCGTGATATTATAGAGGTATGGTATGGAAGAATATCCACGGTAAGATGATTACGGGAATCGACATTGGGACGTCCTCGGTTAAGGTTGCAGTTGGGGAACGGATTGGCGGCAAAATTTCCCTCGTGCACGTTGCCAAAGAGTCCTGTGGCGGTTTGCGCCGCGGCGCAGTGATTGACGTCGTTGAGGTGTCACGCACCGTGAACCGCGCACTTGCCGAGATCAGGAAATTTTCAAAAGCGGCGACCAAGAATATCTATTTGAGCATTGGCACCTCGCAGGTCGGCATGCAGGTGTCGCGTGGCATTGTTGCGGTCTCGCGCGCCGATGCGGAGATCTATCAGGATGACATTGACCGTGCCGTGCGGGCGAGCCAGGCAGTCAACCTGCCGCAGAACCGGATGATCGTGCATACTCTGACGCGCGAGTTCGTCGTGGATGGCGTGGGGGACATTACCGATCCCCTCGGCCTTTCCGGTAGTCGGCTTGAGGTGCAGAGCGTGATCGTTGATGCATTTTCTCCCCATGTGAAAAGTTTGATCCGATCGGTCGAGCTTGCCGGCGGCGAGATCAGCGGTTTGGTTTTCGCCCCGCTCGTCGCCGCGCGCGCGGCACTCTCCAAGCGCCAGCGTGACCTCGGCGTCGTTCTTATTGATATCGGTTTCGGGACGACCGGCATGAGCGTCTATGAAGAAAATAAACTTATCAGTGTGGCGAAATTTCCAGTTGGTTCAGGAAATATTTCGAACGATCTCGGTATCGGCCTAAAAATCCCGATCGATGCCGCAGAGGAGATCAAGCTGAAGTACGGCAGCGCGGTGGCAAGGGATGTGAACACCAAGGACGTTATTGACATCACAAAATTGGTCCACGGTGCGAAGGGCCCGGTGTCGCGCCGGTTTATTGCCGACATCATCGAGTCGCGCGTGGGAGAGATCTTCGATTTGGTAAACACGGAACTGAAATCGAGGCAAAAATTCGCCGAGCTTCCGGGCGGCGTGGTCATCGTGGGCGGCGGTGCAAAACTGCCCGGCGTGAGCGACCTCGCGAAGCAGGACATGCGTCTCTCCGCGCAGATCGGCTCAACGCTTGCGGAGGAATGGGTGGACGAAGGAGGGGCATTCAAGGAATATCTGGAAGATCCTGAATTCGTGAGTGCGCTGGGACTTGTCCTTTGGGGGGTTGACGCGTCCGGGTGGGACCAGGGAAACGGTTCCCGTGGTTCGGCGATGCGCCGGCTCAGCGGTATTTTCAGATATTTTTCTCCATGATCCGCGCGCCGAGCATGGTATTGAGACGGATGCTAAACTCTGCTAAACTATTTCTATGAAAAAGAAAAAATCTACGAAGCGGGCGCAGCGTGGCGGTAAAAAAATCTTGGGAAGGGGCGGCGGATTCCAGCCGCTTGCCGCGAACGTTAAGGTTATCGGTGTGGGCGGTGGCGGCGGCCATGCGGTTGCGCGAATGGCGCGTGATTTTTTCCGCGGCGTGGATTTCATCGGGATCAATACCGATCATCAGGACCTTGATAATTGCAACGTCAAACAGAAACTTTATATCGGCAAGAATTTGACGCACGGCCTTGGAACCGGAATGAATCCGGACCTTGGCAAACAGGCGGCGGAAGAAAACCGTTCAGAGATCGCGGATATCGTGAAAGGCGCCGACCTCGTATTCCTTGCGGCTGGTTTCGGCGGCGGAACCGGAACAGGAGCATTGCCCGTCATCGCGGAAACCGCGAAGCAAGCGGGAGCTTTGACCATAGCGGTCGTCACGCGGCCATTCAGTTTCGAAGGCGTCCAACGCGAACGCATCGCGACCGAAGGACTCATGAAGCTGAAAGATAAAGTGGACGCCCTGATCGTCGTGCCGAACGACCGCATTTTCAATATTATTGGGAAAGACACGCCGATCCTTAAAGCGTTTGAAGCCATTGACGATGTTTTGCGGAACGCCCTGAACGGGCTTGTGGAAATTATTGCAATGCCAGGCATCATTAACGTCGACTTCGCCGACGTGAAGAATATTATGGTAGACGCGGGCCTTGCGATCGTGGGCGTGGGCGTCGCAACGGGTGCGAACCGCGCGATCGACGCGGTGAACATCGCGCTCCATTCGCCGCTCCTTGAGACGAACCCCGAAGGCGCGAAAGCGGTGCTCCTCGGCATCTCTGGCGGCAGGGACCTCAAGATGACCGAGATCAACGAAGCAGCAAAACTGGTTGCGCAGACGGCGGATCCCGGCGCACGCATCATCTTCGGCGCGTACTACGATAAAAATCTCAAACCGAACCAGATAAAGATCACCATCATTGCAAGCGGTTTTGGCGGCAACAACGGCCAGCCGACGATGCTCTTCGGTGCGACGAGCAGCCATTTTGGAGAACGGCAATCGGTATTTTCGAGCGGATCGCCCGTGGGCAACGTTCCCTTTTCCAAAAAAAACTTTGTCTCTCCGCTCGCTGACGGGAAAGGGATGGCGCAGGGCAGTTTGGCCTCGCGGGAATTTTCTGAAAAAGAAAGCGGGCCGCTTGACTTCGACGGGGATTCCACGGAATCACGAGCTGCGTTCGGCGACGGGAAAAAGAAGGACGCTAAGGGCATAAAAGAAGGAAAGAGCAAAGACGACGACTCGTGGGATATTCCGGCATTCTTGCGGCGAAGGAAGAGATAACCATAGCCATGGCCGAAGAAAAATACAGCCGCCCTTCATGGGACGAATATTTTATGGAGGTTACGCGGGCCGTTGCGAAACGGTCGACCTGTGATCGCGGGAGGACGGGATGTGTCATCGCGAGGGACCGGCAGATTTTAGTGACGGGCTATGCGGGGTCGCCGAAAGGATTTCCGCACTGCGATGAAGTGGGACATCTTCTCAAAACTACCATTCATGAAGACGGAAGCCGGTCGGTGCATTGCGTGCGGACCGCGCACGCGGAGCAGAACGCCATGATTCAAGCCGCGAAGCTCGGTGTTCCGATCGCAGGGGGTACCGCGTACGTCAAGATGACGCCGTGCGCGGCCTGTGCCAAAATGATCGTGAATGCGGATATCGTACGGATCGTTTGCGAAAAAAGATACCATGCCGGAAGCGAAAGCGAAGAAATGTTCTGTGAAGCCGGCATCACACTCGACTTTTTTGATCAAGCCGTCGAAGCGTATCAGAATCAATGAATATTCTGAAAGAAAAGGCCCTTTACCGGCACGCTTGCCCGGTTGCATAGGGACTGGTCGTGGCGCTCGGATTATATCCTCCGACAGCAACGATGCACGACCACGAAATTTTTGCGGCACTCAGCACTATTCTGTTCAGGTTTTGATTTGTCGCCACGTGGCGTATCGCGACCGAAATGAACGGATCCACGCCCATGACGCTCAATCTTTGCACGCCGAGTATTTTAACCGGGAGCAGTTTTTGGCTCGTGGCACCTATCGTGAAGGAAACGGGAATATGAATGCTTACTCCGGCATGCGCGTTGGCCGAAGAGGGATCCGCGGCCAGATCTTCCAGATGGTAATCCACGAGAGATGCCTCGGTCGAAGGATCTTCCAGCCGCATAACCAAAGGTCCGTTGAACGTGGCAAGGCCTTGATAAGCGATATCGAGGTCAAGGCCAGTGATCGTGACCGGCGCGGCATCATCGTTCTTAAAGACAAATCCGCCGACGTTCGTGTTGTCCGTTAGGATGGTATTCATGGAGGAAGGGGGCGTGATAACGAGCTGTCCGGGACCCGTGGTAAAGGACAATGGTTTGGTTTGGGGCTGCTTATCATTTCCCGTGGTTGCCGCCAGATTTACCGCGCAAACATACGAGGTCTTAACAGAGAATGTCGGGCTCTCGTCCATGGCGCCAGGAGCTGGCAAATTTGCGGGCGGATCGCACGTGAAGGAAACGGAAAAGTTTGTCGCAGGATTGCCGACGGTGAGTGTTGTCTTACTAAGGTCCCAGGTTATTTTGCCGTACGCGCCCGCATCCGTTGTAAACGAGATTTCATAGGGACCGTCATGGGTTTCACTGAGAGCAAACTTTGTAGCGTCGAGGAACGCCTTTGTAGTTGGCGCCACTTGAGAAACCGTGTTTTTGGGAGGGCTGGATTTTGTAGCAGGCGCGCTGCGTGTCGTTGCCGTGGTCGTTGCTTTGAAAGGAGGTAGTTGTACGAGCGGCAACAAGCCCGGCTTTACTGCGGGCAGTGTATCCGAACTCATATCGCCCGACGTGGGAACAGCGGCGAGAGAAGCGACAACATTTTGCGCCATGATCGCGCTCGTTTTTATTTCTGTGCTGGAAGGTTGGGGCGTTGGTGTGCCGGAGAACAGGTGCGGCGCGATGTTCACGGCGTAAACCGCTTCCGTGAGGATAATAAGGAACCAGAGAAGAAACGGAATTCTGGCACGCGAGGATCGAGAGATCGCCCTCGCGGCTACTTTGAAATATCGTGCCGGACTCTTCTTTCCGGACCTCGCAACATCGCTCGGACTCAAAATATCCCGCATTATGCGAACCGGTTTCATAGGGTTATAGTATTCCGAAATGGGCAGCAATTCAACAAATGATTTGCCGGGTGAGCAAGAAAAGAAATGGTATCATATGATGATACGTCTGACGCATACAAATCAGATTTAAAAAACTCCAACATAATCAGGCCTTCTAGGTCGAAAAAATTTTAGATTTTTTTAATCTTTGCGTGCCATAGTAAATGGTATGCGCATTCTTCTCATTGAAGACGAAAAAGAGATAGCCGAATTCATCATGCGTGGCCTGCGTGCAGAGCGGTTTGCGGTCGACTGGACAAATACCGGGGAAGAGGGACTCGGGTGGGCGAAAGTGAACAGCTATGATGTCGGCGTTTTTGATGTACGTCTTCCCGGCATGAGCGGCATCAATGTATGCCGTGCGCTTCGCGACAAGAAAAAAGATTTTCCCATCATTATGCTTTCTGTTATGAACGATGCCGTGACCAAGGTTGAAGCGCTGAATGCTGGTGCGGATGATTATCTCGCAAAACCATTCTTTATGGCAGAACTGTTGGCGCGCATGCGAGCGCTTCTGCGCCGCGAGCACAATGCTCTGAATCCAGTGCTTCGGATTGCGGACCTTGTCCTTGACACCGTGATGCACACCGTAGAACGGGGAAAGCACCACATCCGGTTAAACCGGAAAGAATTTTCACTCCTTGAATATCTCATGCGCCACCCCGGCGTGATCTTGACGCGGGGCATGATTCTTGAACATGTGTGGGACATGAACGCGGATCCGTTCACAAATACGGTGGATGTCCACATACGCTATCTACGGCAGAAGATTGACGAGGGCCACAACGTGAAGCTTATCAAGACGGTGCATGGTTACGGCTATAAAATAGAGGCCGGATAGTTTTCATGATGATGGTTTATGCCATAACGAATACTGCGATTGCGGCCGTCGCTCTCGGTCTCGGCGCGCTCGTGCTTTCTCAGAAATCAGACGATGCCGCTTATCAGTCATTTTTTCTTTTTGCCACCGGTGTCGCCCTCTCGGCAGTCGCCAAACCTTTCTTTTGGGAAGATGAACATTTTTTGGCGATCCTTTTTGTGTGGTGGGGTTTTGAAATAATGGTTTTGGGAGTGTTTTCCATGGTGCACGTTTTTCCGGGAGGGCGCCTCAATCGCCAATTCCTTTGGTCGCTCGCCCCGTGGTTTCTTTTATTTTCATTCACGCCACTCCTGCTTGTCGCCGCATCGTTCCAGGCCGACCCGGCCGCCTTTTTTTGGGTAGCCTATCGCGCAACGCTTCCCTTTGTTGCGGTGGTTGTGGGCGGCTATCTCGCGGCGAGTATTTTTCTCTCTGTGCGTCGCCCTATCCATACCTTTGGTTTGCCGCTTTTTCTCGCGCGGGGCTTGATTTTCATCGTTATATCGAGCGCCGCCGCAATATGTGCCGCCGATCTTGTTTTACCCGCTCTCGATATCTTTCGTTTTGCGCCAGTAAGCAATCTCTTTGCTGTTGCGATTCTCATTTTGGGCGGTTCTATCGTCGTTCGGTATGGCACGGGAAACGGTAGCGCCCTTTTATATAAAGGAATACCATATTTTTTGTCGCTCGTTTCCGTAGCCATTCTTTTTGTCAGCGTCGAGTTTGCCATTGAAAAATTTTTTTACCATAACGATAGGATCATCGATATTGCGACGGCGGCACTCGGCGCGCTCGCCTTTTGTCCGTTGCGCGATTTTTTCAACGATGCCACGGATCGTTTGTTTTTAAGAAGCCCCTATCATTTTCCTGCCGCTGCGAGAGAATTAGGGGAACGGTTAAGCGTTTCCCCTGATCGTGACTCCCTCCTCGCTATCATTGCTGAATTTTTTCATACGACCATTCGATCGACCGAGACGGTTTTCTTTGCCGTAAGTGCATGTGGCGGAGAAGCAACGCTCATCGCGGGGCTTGCCGAAGCGAACGCCATTGCGGAGGATTATAGTTCGCTCGCCGCGCTTTTTCTGAAGCACGCACATCATGACATTATTGTCACCGACGCGACGCGGCTTTTTCGCGCGAAACGCGCAAGAGAAAGAGAATGTGCCTGTGGTTCGATCAAGGAGCAGGCAAGTCGGTTGGGCATCGCGGCAGTTGTCCCTGTCGTAGCCCAAGGAAAGGTGAGAATCATTATGATGATTGGCCATAAATTTTCGGGGGCATTGCTCACGCAGGACGATAAGGAACTTCTTGGTTTTATCGCTCGCCGCGCCTCAATCACGCTGGAAAATCTTGAATTGTATGAGTTGATGCGCGAGCAGGCCGAGAAGCTTGAGCAACGAGTTATTGAACGAACTAAGCGGTTAAAAAGCATGTATGAATCCCAATCAAAATTTCTTGCCGATGTCTCCCATGAGTTCAAAACCCCGCTTGCCATCCTCAAAATGCATGCCGGTGTTTTTGCCGCGAGCAAGGACGCCGAAGAGAAAAGAGCGTGGTATGTGATGGATGCAACGCTCGATCGGTTGTCCCGCATGGTCGGCAATCTTTTGGACGTGACGAAACAATGTTCTTCGCAACATGGATTGCGGAAGAAACGTATTTTGGTTAAAGAATTGCTCCAAGAAACCGAAAGCGATTGCGCAATGCTCGCCGAAGACAAAGGGATACGTCTTTATTTCTCGAGCGAAAATTTCTTTGTTTTAGGAGAACGGGATCGGCTGAAAGAAGTCATACTGAACCTTCTGAGCAACGCCTTAAGACATACGCCTGCCGGAGGTTCAATCTCCCTCGTCGCGCGTGAATCGGACGGTGAAGCAGAGATCGTGGTTCGGGATACCGGCAGAGGAATCTCCCGCGAAAATATGCCGCATATCTTCGAGCGTTTTTATCGGATTGGAGATAGTGATTTTGCCGGAACCGGCATCGGTTTATATCTCTGCCGTCAAATTATTGAAGGGCACGGCGGCACCATTACGGCGGAAAGTTCTCCGGGGAAAGGGAGCTGGTTTACGGTGCGTTTGCCGCTTTCCATTGGCGGACCGTGAAGATAATTATTTAAGTTTCCGTGCTATAATAAACAATATGAATATCATCTCTTCAAGAACTAACCTCATGATTTATACTCAGACGGACGGCGATCTTGTGCTGGATAACGTCGAGAAGCAGTATGTGCTCAAAATGAAGGATCTTGCGCCGGAGGACAAACCGCGCGAGAAACTTGTAAAATACGGACCAAACCATCTTTCTGTCGGAGAGCTTCTTGCCGTTGTTCTCGGCGTCGGTACGAAGCGGGAAGGTATCCTCGCCATGTCTCAGCGCCTCATGAAAGAATATGGCGGAGCGAATATCGTTCGCGAAAAAAATCCTAAAAAGATTGAAGCGTTGCTTGGGATCCCGCTTGCGAAGGCATGCCAGATTGTCGCCTGTTTTGAGCTCGGACGGCGGTTTTTTGAATCGCCTGCGACGCAGAGGCCTGTCGAACTTCGGACGGCAAGCCAAGTTTTTGAATATGTGAAAGATATGAGGAATCTTCCCAAGGAATGTCTGCGTGGGCTTTACCTTGATGCACGATATCGCATGGTCCACGACGAAGTGATATCGCTCGGGACGCTCACGTCAAACATCGTTCATCCGCGCGAAGTGTTTCGTCCGGCCCTTGAATATTCGGCGTCGGCGGTGATTCTCACGCACAATCATCCATCGGGCATTGCGACACCTTCCGAGGCTGACATCACGATCACGCGCCAGATCGTGGCGGCGGGGAAGATTCTCGGCATCGGTGTTCTGGACCACCTTGTGATCACAAAACAAAAGTTTGAGAGTGTGCTGGCGGAATATTAAAAGGTAATTAATGAAAATTTCATCTTTAAATATGCACTCTCGGGACAGTCGGCGCGGGCAGGCGATGTTGCTCGCCGTGCTCACTCTCGGAGCTTCCATGCTCGGCGTAACGACGATTGCGGGGCTCTTGATGCTCTATCAAATACGGCAAGTAACAAATTTCGGGAACTCCGCGAAGTCGGTTTTTGCCGCAGACGCCGGCGCGGAATGGGCGCTCTACGGTTATTTCCAACAAACAGAAACGCCCCCGCCGGTATTTGCGGATGGCGCCACGGTCGTGGCGAAATGTTACGACGCTTCGGGCATCATCATGCCATCCTGCACGGCGACGACCTCCGCCTACGCTATTTCAAAGGGTTCTGCGGGAAATACCAAGCGCGCCTTTCTCGTTATGTTTGCGAACGCAACCGCGACGCTGCCGTAATTATGGACAAGGAAACCGCCAAACAGAGGATCGTAAAACTGCGGAAGGAGATTGACCGCTATCGCTACGCGTACCATGTGCTCAATAGATCGCTCATCTCCGATGATGCGAACGATTCACTGAAGAAGGAACTATTCGATCTGGAGACGGAATTTCCCGACCTCGTAACGCAGGATTCGCCGACCCAGCGCATTGGCGGCGAGCCGCTCAAGAAATTCGTAAAAGTGAAGCATGCGGAACGGATGACGTCTTTCAATGACGCCTTTTCCGAAGAAGACATGCGCGCGTGGCTCGAGCGGTTAGAGAATTATTTGAAGCGAAAGATCGCGCCGGGCGGCAAAGTTGCGCCGTACTATTGCGAGCTGAAGATCGACGGGCTTGCAATCGAACTTGAATACGAGAACGGCGTTTTTGTGCGCGGTTCAACGCGCGGCGATGGTATGATCGGCGAGGATGTGACGCAAAACTTGCGGACCATCGAGGCGATCCCGCTTCGGCTGCTCGCATGGGAAGAAGTTGAAAAAAATCTGAAACAGCTGGGACTTGATCCGAAAAAGTACAAAGCGCCGCGGCATTTCATCGTTCGCGGCGAAGCGTTCATTACGAAAAAAGTTTTTGCAGCCGTGAACCGCGAGCAGGAAAAGAAAGGGTCGAAACCCTATGCGAATCCGCGGAATATTGCCGCCGGTTCCATCCGCCAGCTCGACCCGAAAGTTACGGCATCGCGTCACCTCGATTCGTTCCAGTACGACATGGTGACCGATATCGGGCAGGCCTACCACGAGGAGGAGCATCTTATTTTAAAGGCGTTTGGCTTCAAGACCAATCCCAATAATCGTCCGGCGAACGACATCAAGGACGTCTTTGCGTTCCGCGACCATTGGGCCGCGCCCGAACACCGCGAAAAATTGGATTACGAGATCGACGGTACGGTCGTCATCGTGAACGACAACGCGACGTTCGTCCGCGCGGGGATCATCGGCAAGGCGCCGCGCGCCGCGATGGCGTATAAATTTTCTCCGCGCGACGCGACAACCATCGTGAAAGATATTCTCGTGCAGGTCGGCCGTACGGGAGCGCTCACGCCCGTTGCCGTCATGCGGCCGGTCCAGGTCGGCGGCATCACGATCACCCATGCGACGCTCCATAACGCGGACGAGATCGAGCGGCTCGGCCTGAAAATAGGGGATACCGTGATCGTTTCGCGCGCCGGCGACGTGATTCCGCAGATCACGAAAGTTTTGAAAGAGTTCCGCGCGGGAAAAGAAGTTGCGTTTCGTATGCCGAGCCACTGTCCGGTGGACGGTTCGAAGGTCGTCCGCGACGGCGCAATCAGCCGATGCTCATCGCCCACCTGCGGCGCGAAGCATCGTGAATTTCTCTACCATTTCGTTTCTCGCGGCGCCTTTAATATAGAGGGGCTCGGTCCAAAGATACTGGATAAGTTCCTCGATGAAGGATTGATCTCTGATGCGGCGGATATTTTCACGCTCACAAAGGGCGACATCGCGGCCCTTCCGCGCTTCGGCGAGAAATCGGCGGAGAATATTGTTGCCGAAGCAGCCGAGAAGAAGAAAGCAACCCTTTCGAGGTTTCTTTACGCGCTTGGCATTTTGCATGTGGGCGAAGAAACGGCGATCACGCTCGCGCGAAATTTCGAGTTTCCCCATGCCGGTTCACGAGTGGAAATCGGAGACATCCTGAAAGTTTTTCGGAATCTTTCGCTCGAGGATCTCCAGACGGCGCCGGATATCGGCCCGAAGGTGGCGCAGAGCATCTACGACTGGTTCCGCGAGCCCCGCAATGTGAAGTTTATGGAACGGCTCTTGAAGGCCGGCGTCGAGGTCGGGGCTGAACCGCACACGGCAAAAAGCGGACATCTTGTGGGCAAAACATTCGTCTTGACCGGCGGGCTCGCGTCTATGAGCCGCGAAGCCGCGAAAGAAAGGATCCGGGAACTCGGCGGCGATGCCTCGGAGGCGGTGAGCAAAAAAACCGATTACGTCGTTGCCGGAACGGATCCGGGATCCAAGTACGAGAAGGCAAAAAAACTTGGCGTGAAGATCCTGGGCGAGGAAGAGTTCCTGAGATTGATAAGGTAGTATTAGTTTAGCAGTCAAGTTTCTTTTTAGAAAAATTTAATATTCATCTTCTAGGATGGGACGTAAGATGCCTATCCACAAGACAAGAAATGAGCATTTTTTCAAAACATGGTCGCCCGAGATGACGTATGTCCTTGGATTTTTTGCCGCGGATGGAAGCATGTCAGAAACACAGCGGGGCGGACATTACATAGAATTTCAGATTACAGATGGCGACCTGCTTCAAAAAATCAAATGTCTCCTTGGGTCGGGCAATAGAATAAGCGCCCGTAAGCGGTCGGCGGAATGGAAAACGATATATCGCTTACAAATAGGAAGCGCCATGATGTTCCAGGATTTGGAGCGTTTAGGATTTACGGCGAGGAAAAGTAAAACCCTAATGCTCCCGAAGATTCCAAGGAAGTATTTCGGCCATTTCGCCCGCGGCTATTTTGATGGCGATGGTAACGTGTGGAGCGGGACAATCCATAAGTTTAATAGGCCGCATCCCAGCGTCGTCTTGATGGCTTGTTTCACGTCGGGCAGCGAGAAATTTTTGGCGTCGCTCAAAGAGAATTTTAAAATTTACGCCAACATCACCGGAGGGAGTTTATCTTTTTCGGGCAGGGGATTCCACTTGCAATACGCAAGCCTCGACTCCTTGAAACTTTATAGGTTTATGTATTACCATAGTAGGGATTTGTATTTGACAAGGAAGAAAGATGTTTTTGAACGCTTTCTGAGGGGCAAGCAGGTTTTCATAAGTGGGCCGGTGGTGTAGCCTGGTTAACACGATCCCCTGTCACGGGATAGACCACGGGTTCAAATCCCGTCCGGCCCGCAA
>CAZADL010000002.1:0-51522 GCA_964483915.1 uncultured Candidatus Saccharibacteria bacterium
GCGCCAAGAAACGGAGCTAAGTCACTATGTTTTCGTAGTGACTAATCGTGTTTTCTCCGTCTTCATTAAGCGTCACGGCGATTAGATCTATTCTCCATCCCCTACTGGTGTCAATAAATTCTTTGTGGAAACCAACAAATAACCGGCACGCGCGGCTTATTTTCTTAAGTTTATCCTTTGTCAAATTATCTTCCGGCATCAAATCTGCTGCATTTCTTGCTTTTAACGTCTTTACCTCAATAAAAACAAGAACGCCCTCAAACGACCTTGCAATGATGTCAATTTCATCGAATTTCTCGCGATAATTCTGGAATAGAATCTTATACCGCTTTTTAATGAGAAAACTGCAGGCAATGTCTTCGCCATTTTTTCCCGTAGCTTTATTATTGTTTGATCTTGTCATTTTAATGTGTTTGTCGACAAACACATTTAATTCAGATTTAAATGTGTTTATCGCTAAACATATTTAATTCCTATTTAAATATGTTTGTCGCCAAACATTTTGATAAACAAAAATGTTTGTCAGAACGAAAAATCAAGTAAAATGTGCATTATTGACTCATAATTTTTTTAATAAATTGATCCTGCAATCTAAAAAATCCGGCAAAATGATGATTCTTCAATTGCCACATTATTGCAGAATTGCCTGATCGAAGAATTTTGTCGAATTGACTTATGAGAAAAGTGGAAGATAATAATCTGCATGACAAAAGAAAAGGCGGAGGATTATAAAAAGAAACTTCAACACGAACGTCTGCTCATAGTCCGCGAGATCAAGGACCTTAGAAAACCGGTGGATCTTGGCGCCGACATCGACCATGGCGACGAAAAAACCGACGAAGTTGAGGAACTCAGTAATCGTTTTGGAGAAGAAAACGACCTTAAAAAACGACTTGATGAGGTTGATACGGCTCTCGAAAAGGTAGAAAGGGGAACTTATGGCGTTTGCGAATCATGCGGCCAAGAAATAGGGGAAGATATTCTTGATATAGATCCCGAGTCGAGCCTTTGCAGAGAATGTAAGATGAAGCGATAGTTTGCAAATATTCTTTAAGATTTTTTTAATGTCTCGTCTGGTAGAAATGAGGCATGTCGGTGAAAAGTATCGCAAAAGTATATTCAGCGGAGCTTGAGGGCATCAACGCAAAGCTCATTGAAGTAGAAGTTGACATCAACGCCGGCCTGCACGCGTTTAACATTGTCGGCCTTGCCGATAAGGCGCTCAACGAAGCGAAGGATCGGGTAAATTCCGCGCTCAAAAATTCCGGCATCAAACCGCCGAACCGCGAGAATCGAAAAATAACGGTCAATCTTGCGCCGGCAGACCTCAAAAAGAACGGTTCGCATTATGATCTCGCCATCGCGCTTGGATATCTCCTTGCGACAAAACAAATTGCCGAGTTTGATGCGCGCCATAAGATTTTTCTGGGAGAGCTCGCTCTCGACGGAAGATTGCGTCCGATAAACGGCGCATTAAATATTGCGCAGATGGCGGTCGAATCAGGATTTCGTGAACTTTTTCTTCCTGAACAAAGCGCGAACGAGGCGGCGGCGATAGAAAATGTTGTCGTTGTTCCGATAGGTTGCCTCCAAGAAGCAATTGATATTTTAGAAGAAAAAATTTCAGCTGCGCCATTTCGATTCCGTCCTTTAAACAACGCGATAGTTTCTTATCCGAATTTTTCGGAAATAAAAAGCCAGGAGAATGCTAAGCGCGCGCTTATGATTGCCGCAGCCGGAGCGCACAATATTCTTATGATAGGCTCCCCAGGCGTCGGAAAAAGCCTGGTTGCGCAGGCCCTTGGCGGCATTCTTCCCGAACTTGAACGACGGGAGGCGATTGAAGTCACAAAGATCTGGAGCGCGGCAGGGCTGAGCCCCGGAGGCCTTATCATGAGCCGCCCGTTTCGTTCACCGCACCAAACTTCATCACAAATCGCCCTCATTGGCGGCGGGTCGGATCCGAAACCGGGCGAGATCAGTTTGGCCCATCGCGGCGTGCTTTTCCTCGATGAACTGCCCGAATTTCAACGTGCGACGCTCGATGCGCTCCGCCAGCCGATGGAAGCGGGAACCGTCCATATTGCCCGCGCGAGACACAGCCTGGTGCTTCCCGCAAAGTTTATGCTCGTCGCGGCGATGAATCCCTGCCCGTGCGGCTACTACGGTGATTCTGACCGTGAATGCCGCTGCACTGCGCGCGAGGTTATAACCTATCAGAAAAAAATTTCCGGCCCGTTTCTGGATCGCATTGACCTGCAAATAAAAGTGAAAAAAATAGCCATTGGCGAATTGCGGGCTCGCGATGGGGACGCGACAGAGAGCGCAACGATAAAAACAAAAGTTATCGCCGCGCGCCGCGTCCAAGCCGAACGTTTCAAAAAAATATCGGGCGGAGAAAAACTGGCCACCAACGCCGACCTCAGCGCGCGGCAGATCGAGCGCGTCGCAAACTTTGACGCCTCGGCTGAAAAATTTTTAGAAACGCTCGGCAGATCGTTTCTCACGCCGCGCGGCTATTATCGAATGCTGAAGGTTGCCCGAACTATCGCCGACATTGAAGGAGCAGAACGAGTGAGCGCCGACCATCTCGCTGAAGCGTTCAGCTATCGACTGAAAGAGGACTAGATCCTATCTCAAAAATCTCCAGCCCGCGATCGTTGATTTTTGAGACAGGCTCTAATCTTTTATCGCACCGAGGGTTGCGGAAAAGGTTGGTTTTGAATCCGATGCGTCGTTGCCGTCAAAAATAACCGCACCCGAAGAGAGGTTTTGTGTGTCTAAAAGCGCCGTGCCGTTTTCGGCGCCTTGTGCGGTGGCGATAAAGAGTTCCGCGTTTCGGCGGGCCGAGATCGTGTCTCCTGCTCCAGTTTTATTGGCAAAAACAAAAATTCCCGAAAACAGTCCGCCAATCACTAAAAAAACAGCCACGACCAATGGACTGTTGTCTCTTTTCACTTTTTTAAAGATTGTGTTAATGCGTGTATAATACCAGAACAATTGAAATCCGCAAATGAAGACCATCAAGTCGTTTCGGTTGAATGAGGCTCAGGAAGGCGCGGTGCGTGCGCCCGCGGGCCCGCTTTTGATCGTCGCGGGAGCCGGAACGGGGAAAACGAGCACGCTCACAAACCGTGTGCTCCACTTAATAAAAGAGGGGGTTCTGGCTCGAAAGATCTGTGCAATCACTTTTACGAATAAAGCCGCGAACGAGATGGCCCATCGTTTGGCGTTAGGCGCTCGAAAGCCCTACGTCGGGACCTTCCACGCGCTCGGCGCGAAGATATTGAGAAAAGAATGCCGCTTTTTCGGCCGCACGCCGAACTTTACTATCTTCGACGATCATGACTCGTTTGATCTTATCAAAAAAGCGGCTAAGGGCGTCTCCCCAAAAAAACAAAATGACGACGAAGAAAAATCAAGGCTGGCGAAAAAAGAAGAATCGCCTGCTTTTTTCGCGCAAAAGATCTCGGAAATAAAAAATGACGTCTTCATGAAAGAGAACCGACAGACTCATATTTCACCAGAGAAAGAACATCGGATCAAAACTGTTGTGGGGATTTATGAAGCTGCCCTTGAGCGGAACAATGCTTTCGATTTCGACGACCTCATCCAAAAACCGGTTCTCTTGTTCAGAAAAGATCCTGTTGTGCTCAAAAAATATCAAGCAATGTTCGACGCTGTGCTCGTTGATGAATGGCAGGACGTGAGTCCGATGCAATATGAATTTGTAAAATTGCTTGCCGGCGGCCACCGGAATTTAACCGTCGTGGGAGACGACGAACAAACTATTTACACGTGGCGCTATGCAGACATTAAAACTTTCTTGAACTTTGACAAGGACTGGAAAGGCGCGTCGGTGCGTTTTCTTGAAGAAAATTACCGTTCGACCGCAACGATCGTGAATGCCGCGCAAGCTGTTGTACAGAATAACCGTTTTCGCACGCCGAAGAAATTGTGGACGGCAAACCCAGAAGGGGAACCGGTCACGCTCTTTGAAGGATGGGGTGAAAACGAGGAGGCCATGTGGATTTCAGAGCAAATCGCTCATCGCCTCTCGACAAAGCTCGGGACAGGCGAATCGCTAATCGCTAACGAATCCGTCGGAGTCCTCTACCGGACGAATGCGCAATCACGCGCTATTGAACAGGCGCTGATCCGCGAAAATATTCCGTATCGCATCTTTGGCGGGCTGAAATTTTACGAACGGCGGGAGGTAAAGGATGCGGTCGCCGCGCTCCGGTATGCCGCAAATCAAAAGGACGAATTGAGCAGGGAACGCCTGGAAAAAAATTTTTCGCGGAGAAAATTCGCCGATTTTCAAGAAGTGCTTACGGCGGCGAAAAAACCGACCCCCGCCGAAATAGTGAGCATGTTCCTCGAAACGTTCGGCTATTTTGATTATCTTGACCAGAATTTCATAAACGCAGAAGAGCGGGCAGAAAATGTTTCCGAGCTTGCCGCGTTTGCGATGGAATTCAAAACGCTCGCCGAAATGCTCGAAAAAATATCTCTCGTTCAATCGACCGACGCGCCATCCGGCGGAACCGCAGAAAAGAAGATTGGGCGCGGAGACAAAGATACTCCCGTTGTGCATCTTTCAACCATCCATCTCGCAAAGGGCCTTGAATTTGACGCGGTGTTTATTGCCGGCGCCGCGGAAGGCGTCTTGCCCCATGTCCGGTCAATGGACACGGACGAAGCGCTTGAGGAAGAACGTCGCTTGATGTACGTCGCCATGACGCGCGCGCGAAAAAAACTATTCATCGGTTTTTCCGGCATGCCATCGCGATTCTTGAGCGAAATACCGGAGGAATATCTGCGCGTTGCAAGCCAAGAAGACAAGGGCGACGGAGGTGTTAACCAGGAACCGAGAGGGGGTTATTTCTAGAACCCATCTCAAGGGTCACGCCCTACCTCCTTGATCATTCCGAGCTCCGCGAGGAACATCCTTCAATTTTCTCAGGATGACGCGAGAAGGTTTCGAGATGGATTTTAGGGGACAAGACTTGTGCCTGTCATAATGATCGTCTGTGTTCCTGCGGAATAGAGACCCAGCCACCACGATCCGACTGCAAATGTTTTTGTCGGAAAGAAAAGCGGCGAAGCCAAAAACGCCCACGGAACAAAAACAATGGTTGGAACGGGCGGTCCGATAGTCACATAGGATCCAAAGAGAAAGGGCATGGGGAAAATCGCCAAGACGGGACCTCCAAAAGGAACTTGCGCGTGTGCCACGGCCCCGAGGCCAAGAGTATCCCAGAGAAAAGAAAACGGATTGTTGGTTGGGGAGTTTTTTTGCGCCGACGCCAAGGCCCGCATAGTATCAACATACCAACCGTTCGCCTGTGATGCCGTTAGGGAAAATGACGCATAAAAATCGCCGAATTCTTTTTGGGACGCAGCGCCAGAAGCGACCGCGAGTGCCTTATCCGCAAGGTCAACCGTTAGTTCTTCTGCGCCGATCGCTTTTTTGTTAAGGATGATCGCGTCGCCCGTTACTTTTATCGACCTCATGAAAACAATTTCCGCGTTCGCGAATTTTTTTTGGATTATGATGGAGTTTTTTATCTCTGAGAAATTATTATCAGCAATGGCTTTCCCTGCGAGCGACGGAATGAAAAGCGGGATGCCGTTTTCGTCTTTGAGAACGGTGCTAAATTGATTGCCGTCAAAAACAATATCTTTATAGTGGTTGTTAAAAAAAATGATATATGCAAGGGACGACGAGGCGCCGGCGGCGTCAATGGTTAATTCGGCATCGGAAACGTCGGGCAACGGCAGTTGATTTATGTTGGCCGAACTATGGGGGGGCGGGTTCGTGGGCGCGGGGTTTGTGGTGACGCCCAAGAAGGTTGATGTCTCTTTATTATTGCCTGGCAACGCGCTACCATTGCCAGCCCCGCCGGACGCATTGTTTGTTTCTGAGTTTGGCAAGAAAACGTTGTCCTTTGGAGATCCGGCGAAGGCGCCGCCCGTGGTGGCGATGGGCGACGAGGAAATAATCGTCTCGCTCGGGCCGAAGGCGCCGATTGTGGATGATTGTCCGCCCGACGACGACTGACCCGCGGCGAGGAATTGTTGGTTTGCGGCGCCGGGGAGCAGGCCGGTTTGGTTCGCGCCCGCTTCCAGGGAAATATTATTGTTCGCGCGATAGGCAAAATGATAGACGGTAAATGCCGCGACGGCGATCATCGCGAAAGCTACGGCAGCTACCACAAATAAAGGAGTCAGCCCTTTTTGATTCATGATAATATCAGTATACCATGCAGAAGCTTGGCCAACATTTTCTGAAAAATAAATTTGCCCTACGGCTCATCGCGGAATCTCTCGATCTCGCGCCGGACGATGTCGTGATTGAGATCGGTCCCGGCCACGGTGAGCTGACGGAATTCCTGCGAAGCGCGCATTGCAAATCGCAAATCATCCTTGTTGAAAAAGATAAAAAACTTTCCGACCTTTTAAAAGAAAAATTTGCCGGCGACAGCCGCATAACGGTTATGGAGGGAGATGCACGAAGGATGCTCGCGGAGACTGGTCGCAAGTCGCTCATCGCAAATCACAATTACAAAATTGTCGGTAACATTCCGTATTACATCACCGGCCATCTTTTGAGAATTCTTGGCGAGCTTGGCCATAAACCAAGCCGGTGCGTTTTCACGATTCAGAAAGAGGTTGCGGAACGGGTTTGCGCCGCGCCGCCGCGCATGAACCGCCTCGCGGCGAGTGTTCAATTTTGGGCGAACGTAAAAATAATAAAAACGCTTCCTGCAAGTGATTTTATTCCTCCACCAAAAGTCTCTTCGGCGATCGTTGCTTTGGAAACGATCAGACCGACAAAATCCAATACTCAAGAATACTATGCTGCCGTTCGGGCTCTTTTTACCCAGCCGCGGAAGACCGTTGTGAACAATCTTGCGGTGGCGATCGGGAAAAAGAAGGATGTGGTGGCGGAAAAATTATCTATCGTCGGCATACATCCAGGCGGTCGGGCGCAAAACCTCGGCGTTGATGACGTCATAACTGTCGCAAAGACGTTTTTCTGACTTGTCATTCCGTGCCGCGGCACGGAATCCAGATTTTTATTCCTGGATCCCGTTTTTCAGCAGGATGACAGAAAAACCAAAGTCATCCACATGTACTTGACTTTCCATTTGCGGTACAATGGAAATAATGCTGGATGTCAAAAAACTCATCACAGGCTTTCTTATTTTGACGCTCGGCGCGAGCACGGCGGCGTGGATATTGTCCGGAACAAATAATCAACCGCGTGCGGTTTCAGAGGCGGAAAATCCGGCGGTAACACAGCCCCTCAATAACGCTTTTATAAATACCACGAGCACCGTCCCGCAGGACGTTGCGAATCTTCTTGCCGGAGCATTGCCGCCCGCGACAGAGGCGGCGCTCAACGATTCGAACAATCTCACGGCGGCAATGGGCAATTCTCTGCTTGACGGGCTGGTTTCCGCGAACCCCGACGGCATCCCAACCGACGCAAGCGGCAACGGGCAAATCAACCAGCCGGACGCCGGGGCGATCCTCGCGGAAATTTCCCAAAGCCCGTCCATTCAAAACCTCCGCGCCCCGAACTGGGAAGCTGATGTTGCCGATAACCTGGCGAAGATAAAAATTTCTTCGGCGTCTTCGCGGCAAAGCATGGTTGATTACCTAAACGCGTTCGTCAGTATAAACAACAAATATTTCGTTCAATCGGGCCTTCAGCAGATCGCGGACGAAGCATCAACGACAGATCCGTCTAGCCTCACCGTGGATCCCTCGGTCATGGCGAGCGCTGAAGTTTCCGTCACCCATGCGCTCGCCGACACGACACAGCTTGCGGTTCCCGCGCCCTTCGTGCCGTTTCAAAAGGCATGGATCCGTCTTTTGACCTACGAAAAAAATACGGCGGATCTTTTTAACACAACGCCGACGGATCCGGCGCGAACCGCGGTTGCTCTTTCCCTTGAAAAAAACAACTACAATGGCGCACTGGCCGACCTTAGCACAACGTTTCAGAAAACACTGCGGGAAGAAAAAATTTCTATAAAGACGAACGAATCAGGGCAGGGTTCCATAACCGCATTCATAGGCGACTTATTCTTTGTCAAAACCGCCGACGCCGCCGTGGGCGTGAGCGTCCCCGTATATGACCCCCTCGTTGAAGCCGCGATTCACGGGAATACGGCCTCTATTCATGCCGTTGGTTGGGGAACGTTTTTCAAAAACCTTGCACTGGATATGGTGCTCCAGATTCTCAAAAACACGCTCATGGCCCAACTGCAAAATCACGTGCTCAAGTGGATCCAAAACAGCGGCGCTCCGCGGTTCGTCCAAAACTGGATGGACGACTTCGCGAACGCCGGCATCATGGCGGCGACGAACGCCATTGATAAAAATTTTGAATGTGTCTCAAGTGTCGTATTCCCGCAAATTCAAATCATCATGAACGCGATCTACAAGCCCGGAAACAGTGCTTGCGCGGCGCAATTCTCAAGTTTGCTTTCAGGCCATGATCTCCAAAATTTTTATGATAATTTCGCGAACGGAGGTTTTGTGACGTTCGGCCAAACTCTCTTGCCAAGCAATGACTTTTACGGGGGTCTTTTCTTCACGGCGCAGGTAGCCGGACAGGCGGCGTACCAAAGCCAAAACGTTTTGGGCGTCAAGATGACGGCCCAGCAGGGATTCAAAGGAACGGAGGTGTGTCCGCAGGGCGACGGCGACCCGAACGGATTCCATCTCACCTGCCCTGACGGCGCGCCGCCAAACACAACCTATAGCTGTCCAGGTGGTTATACGCTTAATAATTCCGACAATATTTGTAATAGTCCCACTGGCGACATAGCGGCAATACCGAACGATACCTGCAGCGGAGGTCTGCTTCCAACTAATGAAGCAAACAACGGCTTCTGTAATGATGGGGCATCTCCTAAAACCACTACTCCTGGCCAGCTTACCGGCATGATGCTCAACCAATCGCTCGGCACGGCGCCGAAGCTTATCGCCGGAGCCACAACCATTGACGGACTTATAAACGCTTTCACTATTTCCCTTATTGAATCCATTGCTTCCCAACTCGTAACCTCCGTTTCGGGCGCTATAAATAATTCCATAAACAACCTTTCAAGCGGCGGCCTGACCGGCATTAACCCCGGAAGCATCGTCGCCTCAACCAGCACGGCTTCGGCCTTGAGTTGTTCTCCTCTCACGACAATTGCTTCGCCGGGAGACCTTGTTGAGTTTACCGCCGGTGGCGGCACCTACGATACCGTGAACGGAAACTTGCCGGACTATGCCTGGTCATCGTCCGACGGGCAGACCGGAACGGGGCCTGTGTTTGACGTAACCTATGCCGCCACCGGAACCTATTCGGTCGCGCTCGGCGACTTACAGGGAGACGCGCCGGCGGTATGTGTCGCGCAAATCGGCGGAGGAGAAGGTTCGCAGAGCAGTGGCGTGGCATGTTCGCCAGCCACCCAGACCGTGACCTTCGGTACCAGCCATACGGTAACGCTCACCGCCACGGGCGGAGCGATCACCACGAGCGGCGGGAATCCGACCTACACGTGGTCAGCACCCGGTTCCACGGCGGCGAGCGGCGGGTTACATCCGGGCGATTCTTTCCAAGTAACATACAATGCCACGGGAACATATAACATATCTGTCGTCGCCTCGACGGACAACAGCAGCTCAACCTGCACGGTCATTCTCCAATAACGCGCCCAAGCCATGAAAAAAATATCTTATAAAAAAATCTTTGCGGTCGCGGCGATTGTTTCGGTGTTTCTGCCGATTGCAGCTTTTGCACAGAACTCACCTTCGCCACCAACGGCACCAACACCACCAATAGTATCGCTGCCACTGCCACCAGCAACGGGGGCGCCAATAACGCCAACGACAGTAACACCACCACCAACTTCATCGCAATCGGCCGCGACCCCAAACAATCCTAACAATTCCCTCGATTGTAAGGGCAGCCTCGCAACGTGTGCGGTATATTTTGTAGCATATTTTATTAACAAGCTGCTCGGGGTTTTTGTTGGGCTTGGTGCATCAATAACCGTCGGCGTTCTTGGACTCAACCTTACACAACTTCAGTCTTCTCCGTTAATCCTTGCGGGGTTTTCCATTAGTTTGTCGCTCGCAAACTTAGGTTTTATTCTCCTCATAATCATTATTGCAATTGCAACAATCCTAAGGGTTCAGAATTATAACATAAAAAAACTCCTTTGGAAATTGGTGGCTATGGCGATACTGATTAACTTTGGGCTTGTCATTGCGATGCCCATAATAAGTTTTTCCGACGGCTTGTCATTATATTTTGTCAACTCTATAGGAAAGGGAGGTGATTTGTCTACCCAGCTCACCACTGCGTTCAGTCCGGAAAAATTTACCTCTTCCGCCATTACGAACGGCATTCCAGTTGATGACTCCAAATGGAGCACTGCCAACTATGTGGCGACGGGCGTAGTTGGAGTGGCGTGGGCGGGGTGGGGATATGCCGGGGGAGCGGCTGTTTGCGCGGCGGGTGGTGTCACTATCATCGCGGCCCCTGCTTGCGGGTTTATCGGTGCCGCCATTGGAGGAGTCTTAGGAGCTTACGTCGGTCATGGTGCCGGGAGCCTCTACGACTTAATAAAAAATGGTAATTTCAATGATGCGTTTGTCTCCATGATTATCGGACAGGTAACTGCTGCGGCTATCCTAGCTATTATCGCGCTCACCATGATAGCTTTCGGGGTAATGCTTTTGGTCCGCTATGTTTATCTCACCATTCTTCTTGTCGTCTTACCCCTTGCGTGGCTCTGTTGGGCGTTCCCTGGTCTCGGTGGTCATTTTCAAAAATGGTGGCGTCTTTTTCTGCGTTGGACATTTTTCCCTGTTATAGCGCTCTTCTTCGTCTACTTGGCGCTTTTGGTGGTAATGGGCCAACAAGCTATAGTGCCCAAAGACACCTCAATAAGCCTCTCCGCCCAAACACTAAATAATATCGCCCTTGCCGCCATGATGCTCGGTGGCCTTTATGCCGCAAACGCGCTCGGCATCGCCGGCGCGGATATCGCGATGGGATATGCGAAGGCAGGAGGTAAGTGGGTCGGTGCCTATGCCGGAAAACAAGGAAAGAAAACTGCCCGGTTGGGCTATCAGAAGATGGGGGGCGAAAGGTTTAATAAAGTATTACAGGAGGGGAACATTCTTGGCGTGCCAATACGAAAAATTCCGCTTCTCGGCAGAGGGGCGTCCCTTCTTGGTCGCGGCATTGCGAGCGTATCAACCAACGAAAAATTAGTGGATGATGCAAAGAAAAATGTTCCCAAAGACCCAAAGCAAACCAAACAACGTCTGGCCGGGTCTATGAACAAACAAGATCAGTTTGCCCATATCGCCGCACTGGTTGCGTCGGGCGATCTAACGGGAGACGAGATGATAAATGGACAAAATATAAAGGACTTCATGGATTCTAATGAAAACACCGTCAGGCGCTACGGCCAGGGCAAACTTTCAAAAGACGTCGACAAAGCGCTCTTTAGTAATAAAGAAATGCGTGATGCGGCGAAGGTGGGCAACCAAGAGAAGCTGGGCGAGGCTGGAAAGAAGTTCCGCGCTAATTTTTCCAGGGGCGACGCTTCAAAATCGGTTAATGTTGATACTGTCTTTGCTGATCCAAATAGTCTCTTGGCGCAATCCCAGTGGCGCGGAGTTGAGTTGGAACGCCCGGATTTGATGTCGACCATTTTTGCCAAGGCGAAGGGCACAACAATGGAAAACATCAGCAAAATGCACGAGGGCGTTAAGCTGGAATCAGAAACGGCGGCGAAAACAGAAGAGGCCAAGCTTAAAGCGCAAAAAGAATCGATTATTCAAAACGAGGAATCAAAGATGACCAACGAACATAATAACGCAACAGAGGCGATCAGAAATAAAAATTCTGACAAAGACAATGAGAGTAACCAGTTGCTTTCGAAAATCGCCCATGAAATAGAGGGACTAAAGAAAGAGCATGATATAACCAACAAGGAGATTGGGCCGGACGGTCTTCCTACTATCGGAAGTACAAGAAAACTTGAGGCAATCGGGGAACGACAGATTGGGTTGGAAAAACAGCGTGCCGAAATACAATCTTCAATAGACCAAAGAAGGGACTCACTTGATAAGGCCGCAGCCGACGGACTGAGGGGGATAAAAGAAAAAATAACCATTATGCGCGATAAACTATATGGCGACGCCGCTCGCGAAGCCAGAATTAATGTGGGGGTCGACCACTATGACAGGACTTTGGCCAATAGCATTCTTAATTATGTCCCTGGTCCAACAAGCCCCGAGGCGGCTCCTTCGACACCACCGCCGCCGCCAAGCCCAGGCGGAGGAAATAAATAATTGTTACCCATGGTTACGATAACCAAAAATCGAGCATTGGAACGTTGGGATTCTCTTCCTCCTGTTTTAAGAGAAGCCCTCTGTTCCGACATTAATTCTGACTTTGTCTGGAAAACCTGTGAGGCGGAGTTCGTGCCGGATGAAAAAATATATTCGGTTGCCCGGCTTGTGGGCTATGTCCTCATGGGATTTCTTCATCCCGAGGACATGGCTTCGGAAATCAGAAGTACTATTGGCGTTGACTTACGGATTGCGACACCCATCGCGAACGCCATCAATCAACGAATATTCGTCCCGATTCGAGGAGATATAGATAAAATCTATGGGCCGGCCGCGGCGATAGCGCCGAAAATTATTGAGGAAATTCGGCCAGCCGCAAAAATATCCCCGCCTGTTCCTGCGCCGTTTCCTATTGTTCCTTCTGGAGCTCCACGGCCATCGGCAATTCCGCCGCCGCCAAAAAAAGAGCCAACGAGAATTGTTTCCGAAAAACCACCTTCGCTTGATGAATTTGCAAACCTTAAAAAACCTGTCCCGCCCTCATCGCCGGCGCCATCCCTCAAACCGATCGTCCTCCAGACCGAATCGGTTTCTCGGCCCATACCGAATGCCCCGAATTTCAAGATACCAACGATTGCAGAAAATGTTATGGGCGGAGAGAAGGCGACCGTACCACTGCCCACCGCACCGGCTGTCATTGAAATCGGCGGTGTGCCAACTCCGAAAGCCGCTCCCGCGCCGAAATTTTCTGTCTCTCCTCCTAAATCAACGGGCGCTACTCCAATAATGCCGCCGACACCGGAACCCATGAGAACCATAACAGAAATAACGCCGGACACGCTAAAAAGAGCGGTTCCTACGCCAAAGGCGCCACCACCGCCACCGCCATTTGCGCCGCTTTCACAAATTCCTGTTCCCTCGTCGAGTGTGCCGAAACCTCCTGCTCCAAGCGTACCTCCACCGCCAAAACCGTCCGTTCCGCCAGGGCCAATACCGAAGCCAGGAGACCAAAGCGGAGGAATCGTCCAGAAAAATTATTGAGAAAGAGAGAATCCCACGAAGGTCGCCCTCGATCCAGTCGAGGGTCCGTGCTCCTTCCAATCTTAAAAATCGTCTGATAAATCTTTCCACTCTGGATTTTCGGTTTTAATAAGACGAATTTTCCATGCCCGATTCCAGTGTTTGAGTTGTTTCTCTCGTCGTATTGCGTCTAATGGATTTGAATAAAATTCGTAATACACAAGACGGCAGAGGTGATATTTTTTTGTAAAACCATCTATGGCCTCGCGTTTATGTTCTTCCGCCCTACGAACCAGATTGTTCGTAATCCCGATATATAATAATCCTCCCGGATGGTCGGCGAGTATATAAACGTAATATGACTTATTCATTTTTCTTATTCTCGGAAAGAAATATTAAAATATTCTTAAAGCACGGATGGTCCGTCTCCACGGACCATGACAAGGGATATCTGAATTCCGGCTTTGGTTCGACTACGCTCACCATAAGTCGCTGGAATGACAGAGAGAAAATATGGATTTCGGCGTTCGCCGGAATGACAGAGGGGAAACATGGATTCCAGCTTTGGTTCGACTACGCTCACCACAAGTCGCTGGAATGACTGATTCTTGATATAATAAAAATATGCAATTCCAAGTTCCTCAATTCATTGAAACAGAGGATAAGGTCGTGGGACCGTTCACACTCCGGCAGTTTATGTATGTCGCTGGGGCGGGCGTTCTCAGCGCTGTTCTCTATTTTACCGTTGCGACGTGGATCTGGTTTATCCTTACTGTCGTCATCCTTGGCGGAGCGATTGGCGTCGCTTTTGTCAAAATTGAAGGTCGGCCGCTCGGCAACGTGATCCTTTCGGCGCTCGGTTTCTATTGGAAGCCGCAAACATACATTTGGAAATCAAAAGAGGAACTTACCGCGACAGCACAAAGCCAAGAAGGTGGCGGTCTCTCGCTGGAAAAAATTATTACCGGTACGTTGCTCCATAAACGCTGGGAAGGCCTTCAGGGCGGACAAAAGATGCCCGTTGAAAACAAAATGAACTCGCGATATCAAATCTTTCGGAGGATCAGCGGGGCACGCGACGCCGCAAAGAGGGTGGACTATAGGTGAAAAGAGTCGCCCTCGATCAAGTCGAGGATCCATACTTTAAATGCGGGTGCCAAAAACACGGGTGGTCCGCCGGAGTTTATCCCGAGCGTGCCGAGGGACCGACCATGACGCTGCTTTCGCCGGAATGATGGATGGATTATACTACAACCATGCCTGCCCCTCTCTCGAAACAAAATGCGGGGAACTCGCTTGATCTTGTTGATATCAAGGAAATCCGCGGCAATGTTGTCGTCGTACAAGACGGCAGTTTGCGGCAGGTTGTGATGGTTGGAGGCGTCAACTTTGCGCTGAAATCGGACGCGGAACAGACGCTCATCGTCCAGGCATATCAAAACCTTTTGAATAGTATTGGTTTCCCGCTTCAGATCATTATACATTCCCGAAAGGTGAACATTGATGCCTACCTCGCGTCCTTGTTGCGCCGCAAAGAGACCGAGCCGTCACCGCTCCTCCAAAGCCAGATTGATGAATATGTAAGCTTTGTTCGGGAGTTCGTGGAGAAGAACTCTATCATGGAAAAAATGTTTCTGGTTGTTGTGCCGTTCTATCCGGAGGGGGGCGCCATCGCGGGAACCGCGAAAGCCGCATCGGGCGTTTTCTCTTCTGTTTTCCACAAGAAGAAGCCCGCACTCGCTCAAAACGCGGCGCCAAAAACCGACGAGGAGGCGGATCATATTTTCAAAGAAAACGTTCAGCAGCTTACCCAGCGGGTGGCCCAGGTTATCAATGGCATCATGGGCATCGGTCTTGATGCAAGTGTTCTTGAAAACCAGGAGCTGGTCGAGCTTTTCTATAATTTCTATAATCCCCAAACTGTTGAGCGGGGGAACATCGTCGCACAGCAGAAAACACAATAATTTTCATCCATGCCCGTGGAACAAAACAAACAAAGCAATCAGGCCCAGTTCGGCGACGTTAAAAAAATCATCGCTCCTGCGGGTGTGCAGGTTTTTTCCAATTATCTCAAGATCGGCGACAAGTTTGCTAAAACGTTCTTTGTATTCTCCTATCCGCGCTATCTCACCACGGGCTGGTTTGAACCCTTGATCAACCTGCCCAATCTTTTTGATATTTCAATTTTTATCAATCCGATTGACACCGGCACCGCGCTCAAAAATCTGCGAAGGAAGGCAGGCCAGCTTGAGTCGCAAAGGAACGATGAGGCGGAAAGGGGGCTGGTGCGGAATCCAGAACTTGAAACCGCCATTCAAGATATTGAAACCCTCCGCGACTCGCTCCAGCAATCCGAGGAAAAACTTTATAGCACCGGCGTCTATATCACTATTTATGCAGACAACGAAGAAGAGTTGGCGCGCCTTGAAAGTAAAATTACGAGCATGATGGAGGCGAAGATTGTTTATATTAAGCCGGCGCTCTTTGAACAGCTTGAAGGTCTTTTTTCCATTCTGCCGCTTGATGAAGACAAGATTGATGTTACGACCCCCATGGACACAGGCCCCATTTCTTCATTCTTTCCGTTTATTTCCGAAGACCTTACCTCAAATCAGGGAATTATGTATGGCATCAATCTCCACAACAGCAATCTCGTCATCTTTGACCGCTTCTCGCTTGAAAATGCAAACCAAGTTGTCTTTGCGAAGGCCGGTTCGGGGAAATCATACGCAACAAAACTGGAAATCATTCGCTCGCTTATGGCGGGCGTTGATATGGTCCTCGTCATCGATCCCGAGAACGAATACCAGCGGCTCACCGAAACCTTCGCCGGCAGTATGTTTAACATTTCGCTCTCGTCGCATGAACACATCAATCCGTTCGATATCCCGCTCATTCCGGAAGGCGAGGACCCGTCCGACGTGCTTCGCTCTCACATCGTGACCCTCGCGAGTTTATTAAAACTCATGCTCGGCAAAGTAACACCGGAAGAAGACGCGCTTCTTGACCGGGCAATCACGGAAACGTACGCCTCGCGCGAGATCGTCCCGGGCATGGATTTCGCCGGTAAAGAAGCGCCGCTCTTGAGCGACCTTGAGTCCGTCCTTCGCAATCTTGAAGGCGGAGGCGCCATGGCCGAAAAACTTTACAAATACACCAAGGGGAGCTTCTCGGGATTTATCAATCAGCCAACCAACATCGACGTCAATAACCGCCTTATTGTTTTTTCAATCCGCGATCTTGAACAGGAGCTCCGGCCCATCGGCATGTTTGTGGTCCTCAATTACATTTGGAATATTGTCCGCGCGAAACTTGAGAAGCGCCTGCTCTTTATTGATGAGGCATGGATCATGATGCAAAATGACGATAGCGCGACATTCCTCTTCGGCCTCGTAAAGCGATGCCGTAAATATTATCTTGGGGTTACTACCATTACCCAAGACGTCGAGGACTTTTTGCGTTCGCCGTATGGCCGCCCCATTGTAACCAACTCCTCCATTCAACTGCTCCTAAAGCAGTCCCCGGCAACCATTGATATCGTGGCAAAAGCGTTTGATCTCACGGACTACGAAAAAAATTTTCTTTTGGGCGCCGAGATCGGCACGGGAATATTCTTTGCCGGCAAACGCCATGTCGCGATCCAGATCGTTCCTTCTTATTTTGAGGATCAAATCATCACAACCAATCCTGAACAGCTTCTCGAAGAGAAGGAGGCTGGCACTGCGTGATTTATGGACGAACAGAAAAAAACTTTTGATGAGGTTTCGATTGTCATTATGGTGCTTCTCGCGCTCGGAAACGATGGTGCCGAGATTTTTTTTGACCTTCTTGCCGCAACCGTAATTGGTCTTCCGGGAGAAGCGATCATGGAACCTGTCAATCTCGCGCTGGATGGAGTCTTTACCGTCTGGTTCTTCGCGAAATGCGGTTTTGGTGTACCGTCCGTCTTACAACTTCTTGACGATGGTCTCCAGCTGGTCGGCGTCCCGGGGCGGACCATTTGTGTCATTGCTGGCATTCTTATCGCAAATAATCCGAAGTTTAAGAAAATTGCAGAAGCCGTTGCCGCGGTTGAGGGCGGTGGTGTTGCCGGAGAAATCAAGGGAGCAGGGGGGGCGGCACAAGCCGAAGGAGTTGTCGCAAAAGAAACAAAGCTGGGGGCCGGAGGGGTAAAAACAGAAGAAGGGGTTCCCGTTGGCGCCGAAGGTGGGACGGGACGCGTCGAAGAAGAAAGAAAAAGAGTTGGCGCGGCACCTTCAGAAGGGAGGCCGGAAACTGGCGGCGAAGAGGGAGGCAAAGAAAAAACCCAGGAAGAGCTGGATAAAGAAGCCCGAGAAAAGAAGGCGGAGGAAGAAATGAGGCAACCGGGAGAAGTGCCGCCAATGGAGGCCCTCCAGCAAGAGACCCTTGAACAAACACCGCAAGCGCCAGGACAAGAAACCGAAGAGGGCGAAGAGGTGTCCTCTGGATCGCAACCACGGCAACCAATTTCAATTGAAGATATTAAACGCATACAAGCCGCCAAAACAAAAGAGGGCCTTGAACATCCAAAAGCTCCGCATGACGTCACACAAGAAAATACAGAAGAAAACAAAAAAGACGTCGATCTGCCAAGGGCGGCGTAACTACATGAAATTTTTAACGAGATCCATATCGTTTCAGGCCGCACGAGAAATCCTCAGTTGTCGTTCTGTGCCCCGACACGGACTCAAGGGAGGGCGATCCTGGATCCCGGATAAATTGCGCAATGCAATTTTCCAGGATGACAAACAATTGTCTGAAAATTGTAAATTGCTAAATTGAAAATTTCTTTATCGGATTTGCTATAATAACAGCATGAAGGTTCGCGTTAAAATCCTTTTGTCGGTTCTCGCGGTAGCGTTGCTTGCGGTGACGTTTTCCTTGAAAACCAACGCCCAATCCGCCACGCCGCAGATGATAGTAACCTGGCAGGCATATGGAAGTTATGTCCCGCCGGAGTATCGTGGTAAGGCGCTCCCCAACCAAGAATCAACCCTTACGGCGTCGCTTGAACTTCTTTCGAATGGAAAATCTGTTGATCTCTCCAGTCAAACTATCTATTGGTATCTCGATAATACGCTTATCGGAGGCGGCGTCGGCAAACAATATATTGTTTTTCCTCCGTTCGGCGCCGCGCCGGCGTTTCTTATTCTCAAAACGGAATTGTCAAGCTATAACGGAGGCCTTCTGTCCCATCAGGTTCAAATCCCCTTGGTCGATCCGAAAGCGGTAATTGAGGCCCCCCATCCCGCCGGACAGTTCTCGGAGAATCCGATAACGGTTGGGGGGACCCCATATTTCTTTTATGTCTCGGATCCCGGGGCGCTTTCTTACGCGTGGTCGGTAAACGGCCAGACGTCGGCGGCCGCGGAAAATCCGCAGACGCTCCAGATTAATCTGGATCCCTCGATGCCGTCGGGGTCGTCATTCAATGTTTCCCTCGCTATCACAAACCCCAACGACTCAATGAGCGGAAATGATTCAACGAATGTGATTTATGTAAAACAACTATAATCCTCGTGTCGTTCCGGCGCATGCCGGAATCCATACCATGAACACAACAATTAAAAAAACGTTTTGGTTCTGGATTCCCGCCTTCGCGGGAATGACGTGGTTGTTGGCGTTGCCTGCTCTCGCCATCGTCATCTCGCCCGCCATACCCGGCATGACTACGGCCGTCACCTCAAACACCTCCTCGGGGGCGTTTGTCTCGGGGTTCTATAACTTCGCCCTCATGATCGGCGGGGTTCTCGCGTTCGGGGCCATTGTCTATGGAGGCATTCTCTATGCGGCGTCCGCCGGAAATCCGAGCAAGCAGTCCGAGGGAAAGGAATGGGTCAAAAGCGCCCTCTTAGGTCTCCTCCTCCTTGCCGGATCCTATCTGATTCTCTATACCATAAATCCCAACCTCGTGAACCTGAATTTGCCGACCTTGGAGGCGATCAATATTGCGGCACCGCCGGCCACATGTACTAATGTTTGTCCAACAGGAAGCTCTCCCATTAATGCGCCGAGTCGCCCGGGAGGCGCGCTCGACTGTACCTGCACAAATGCTTCTGGAGATGTTTTTTGTGGGGGGGTACACAACGCCAGGTGTCCCAACGACGCCAATGGCAACGCGCAGACGTGCACTAACCAAGGATCTACTGTCGCCCCTAATTGGCAGTGTATAAAAACGTCGCCAGGCACGCCGACCACCTACAAGTGTGGGGATTCGTCACACAATATAGTAAATTGTCCGATAGGAGTGGGCTGTTGGTATCAGAACGGAGAGTACCGATGCGCCCCTCATTAGGGCAAGCACAAAGAAAAATATAAGTTTGGGTATTAAAATAAAACCATGAAATCAAAACTTCTCTTGTATCTTTTAATAGCCGTCGCTATTGTCGCCGTTGCAGCATTCGTCGTCTATCAGCTTGTTTACCGTACAAGCAATAACGTTCCCGTGGAAACGGGCGCGGGACAAGCTGGTCTGCTTCCTGGTGCGACAAGCCAACCATTTCCGTCGACCGGGCAACCTTTGCCATCAAGCTCGGCAGTCGGGACCTTCGGTGCGAGCGGGACAAGCGCGTCATCATCCCAATTCGGCATCATCTCAAACCATCCCACACTTGATTATTTTGTGAGTGTGGCGAACATCGTAACGCTTATCAAACCGGACGGAATTATTGAATCAATAGCCAACAATGAGACGAATGTTTTAAGCAGTTCTACGGTGCCAAACATCATAAACGCCGCGTTTTCTTATGACGGTAAAAAAATTTTCATAGCCTACCGCGCTGGGACCACGACACAATCCAGCGTGTTTGATCTTGCCGCGCGGGCGTGGACCCATCTCCCGAATGGCATGCTGAGCCCCGTGTGGTCGCCCACAAATTATCAAATCGCATATCTCGTGCCGTCAAACCAAGGATCTGAAACGTTGATGACAATTGACGCGGGAACAGCAAATGCAAAACCCGCCACTCTTACCTCTCTCACCATGGAAGATATGGCGCTCCAGTGGCCAAACAAAAACACCGTAATCATTTCCGATCGCCCAAGCGCTTTCACGGCAGGATCGGTTTGGCTCTTTGATATTCCTTCTAAAACATTGTCTTCGGTTTCTTATGAGAATCTTGGCGCGGAAAGTTCATGGAACGCTTCTGGTTCGGCGCTCCTCTTTTCGGCAGGATCAAACAATGCCGGCGGACGGTTGATGTTTCGAGACGCCGCAGGAAATCAAAAAACACTTTCTTTTGTGACACTTCCCTCCAAGTGCGTTTTCGAACCGCCCGTGGCGGCAGCTTCTGGAACTGCCAATCCGCCGGTCCTTGTTTATTGTTCCGTGCCGAGCGACCAGGGCACGCTTTTGCTCGCCCGCCTCCCCGATGAATATGACCAAAATATATATTTCACGAATGATGATTTCTACCGCATTGACACCGGCAGCGGATCGCTCACAAGAATCTTCTCATCCGCAACAATAAACCAAACCATTGACGCCACGCGTCTCAAAATATTCAACAACATTCTTTTCTTCGTCAATCGCTACGACGCGAAACTTTACGCGCTGGTGCTATAGAACGTCGTTTCGGAAGCCCAACGGGGCTATCCGGAATCCATGCCACTCGAAACATTATCTTCGTTGAAAATGCGAATGTTCTATAAGGTATGGGTTCCGACGTTCGCCGGAATGACAGGGGGAAAGACATGAATTCCGGCTAAGACGGAGTAAAAATAACTATTCTCCGGCGGTTTTTTTATCTGCCTCAATCGGCTTAATAATAACGTACCGCTCTTTCCCGGCGCCGATACTCTCCGTCTTCACGTCGGGATGGATTGCGAGCTCCACGTGAACCAACCGCCGCTCATAGGAATTCATGGCCGGCAAAGAAACCTGTTCTCTTGTTGCGGCGACGCGTTTCGCCGCGGCGCGCGCAAGCTCGGCGATAATATTCTCCCGATCGCGGCGGTAATTATTGATGTCCAAAAAAAATGTTTTCGCTTGGTTCTTCCTCGCGACCATCTGAACAATGTGATTCATTGATTCCACAATTGCCGGAAGGCTCTCTTTGATAAAGGGGTTGTCTTCGTAAATAAAAAGTGAGCCGCGCCCTTCCTCGGCGTCGATCTCAAGGTGATAATCGCGGAACCCCATCTGGTCTACCAGTTTTTTTATAAAAATTTCCCAGGCGTCCATGCCTGGTACTATCTCAAATTTTCACCAAAAAATCAAGTAAATGTCATTCCGTGCGGAGCCTGCCCCGTACGCCGATACGGGGACGCGACCCCGGAAAAAACGTCCTGGAGCCCGGATAAATTGCGCAACGCAATTTTCCGGGATGATAACAATTGAAAATTATCTCATTCTCCATACTTGTCGCGCAAATGTTTGTTGACGATAAGCTGTTGAATAATCGAAAAGAGCGACGAGATCAGCCAGTAGAGTCCCACGCCCGCAGGGAGATTATAAAAAATAACCACGGTGATGATGGGTCCGATGAACACCATTTGCCGCGCCATCCGTTCCGCGGGGGACGGCGGCCCGGCATTGGGGGCGCGATAGATCGCAAGTTTTGATTGAAAGTATTGTGCGAGCGCGGCAAGGAGGACGAGGATGATGCTTCTTTGTTTTAAATCGAGGATACCGAGGAAGAGCGCGTTGATGGCGTGTGGCTCGGGAATAAAAGAATACAGGCCGCTCCCGATCCCTCCCGCACCAAGCCCCGAAAGAATAATACGGTAGAGGGCGATGAGGATTGGCAACTGAACGACGAGGAGGACGATGCTGAGGAACGGATTGACGCCGTGCTCTTTGTAGAGCCCCATCAGGGCCTCCGTTTGTTTTTGTTTGTCGTTCTTATGAAGTTCCTGGATTTTTTTTATTTTGGGTTGGAGCCGCTGAAGCGCCATCTGGTGTTTCGCTCCCTTATGAAACAACGGGTAAAGAACAAGGCGAATAAGAAGCGTGACCAAAATGATAGCGATGCCGAAATCGTGTCCCGCGATCGTCTCATAGAAGTAGACGAGAACATTGAGAATCGGCCGGTAGAATATTATTTGGTAGAGATAGATCATAGCTTGGAAACGAGCGAGGTTATCGCGCTGTTTAATTCTTTTTTAAAAATATTCTTTGGTGTGGGCGCCGTCTGCCGCTTGAGGATGATCAAAAGATCAATTCCTTTTTGTGGGAGCGCAAGGAAGACGGATTTCACCTGGCGCTTCCAGAAATTTCGGCGAGCGGCGCTTTTTATGGAGGAAACGCCCACGACCACGCCAAGCCGGTTCATGTTCAAGAAATTTCGCCTTGCCTTTATGGAAAAATATTGCGTTACTGCCGACCGATAGCCGCCCGCGCGAAATTCTGTGTAGGGGAGGCGCAATTTTTTTGGTACCATACGGCGAAAAACCGCTAGAGCACAAGCTTCCTGCGGCCTTTGGCTCTCCGGCGCGAAAGAACGCGCCGGCCGGTCGCCGTAGCCGTTCTTGCCAGAAACCCATGCGTCCTGCGCCGTTTTTTCTTTTTGGGATTATAGGTGCGCGACATGTTGCGAATGATACCATCCCGCGCTCCAAAAATCCAACCGCAAAAAATGCGTTCTGGTTTCCACAGATAATGCACAGGTTATAAGATTGCGGCGTTTTGACTTCAAAAAAAGAAGGGTCCATAATGGATTTACAAACTTTTAATCGCACCATGGACCTCAACCAACTTTGGCAATCGACCCTCGGAGAGATGGAAGTCCAGCTCTCGCGCGCAAACTTCGCAACATGGATGAAAAACAGCAGCTTGATCGAAAAAAAAGACGGTGTTTTTTATGTCGCTCTCCCAAACAACTTCGCAAAAGAGTGGGTCGAGGGAAAATATCAGAAAAATATCTTAAGCATCCTCCGCGCGCGCGACGAATCGATCAAGAAGATAGAGTTTGTGGTCGGCGGCGAAGCGATGTTCTCCAAAAAACAAGCCCCCTCCGCGGCAGACGCCGAAACGGCCATGGGGCTGGAGTTTAAAAACGATCCGGAAACGAATCTTAATCCGCGCTACACGCTCAGTTCGTTTGTGGTTGGCCCTTCAAACGAGCTTGCAGTCGCCGCAGTGAGCGCCATCACAGAAAAAATCGGAAAATACAATCCGCTCTTTGTGTACGGCGGCGTTGGCCTCGGCAAAACCCACCTCATCCAAGCGGCGGGAAATGAAATCATCGCAAAGTATCAAAGAAAGATCCGTCCTAAATATGTTCCCGCCGAACAATTCACGCGGGACATCGTGTGGGGCTTGCGCAACGACCGCATCGAGAGCATGAAGAAAAAATATCGGGAGGTCGACGTCCTCATTGTGGATGACATCCAGTTTATCGGCGGCAAGGAAAAAACCGAAGAGGAATTTTTCCACACCTTCAATGCGCTCTATGAAAACAACAAGCAGATTATTATTTCATCTGACCGTCCGCCGCAGGCCATTCCGATCCTCGAAGAGCGCCTCCGGTCGCGGTTCGAGGGCGGATTCGTCGCAGATATCGCCTATCCAGAATATGAGATGCGCATTGCAATTATCCGCAGCAAGCTGCAGGAGGCCAAGCGCCAACTCGATGACGGCGTTGTTGATTTAATCGCGCGGCGCGTCAAACGGAACATCCGCGAGCTGGAAGGGGTCCTTAAAAAAATAATGTTCTACGAAGAGCAGAAGGGTGTTGCGGTTACGGAAAAAATTGCCGAAGGAATTATTGAAAAGGCGGTGCAAAATCTTTCCAAACATGTAAATGAGCTCGTGATCCTAAAAACGGTTGCCGAATTTTACAACGTTTCTCTGGACGCCATGTCGGGACCGAATCGCCGGAAAGAAATCGTCGAACCGCGGCAGGTCGCCATGTATCTTCTTCGGGAGATCTCCGACCTTTCCTATCCTTATATTGGGGAAAAGCTGGGGAGAGACCATACCACGGCGATCCACGCCTACGGAAAGATCAACGAGGAGATAAACAAGAATCCCTCGCTGAACCAGAAAATATTAACTATTCGCGACATGATCTTTAAGAGTTAATGCACAATTTTTTTTCTGGCAGAAGGCGCTTTGTTTGTTTTATTCGCGTTATCCACATAATTCAGTTCTCAATAATATCAGCAATAATCTTAAAATGATCTTATACTTATAGTTGCTATGAAATTCGTTTCTCTGAGATCAAACATAAAAGAGGCTGTTGGCGCGGTCCAGCGTGCCGCGAGCGAAAACGCGAACCTTCCCATTCTGAAGAATATTCTCATAAACGCGGGGGATGGAGGAATTTCTGTCACTGCCACCAACTTGGAACTCGCCGTGACAGCAACGATTTCTGGAAAAGTTATAGAAAGCGGAAAGGCAACGGTTCCCGCGGGACTGCTCGCCAACCTGGTTCTTAATCTCCAAAGCGATCGGCTTAATTTTGAAGGGCGGGGCGACAATCTTGAAATAAAAACAGACAATTACACCGCTACACTCCAAGGGCTTGCGGCCGAAGATTTTCCTATTACCCCAAAGATCTCAGACCGCGGACACTACCTCGAAATAAAAGGAGCGTTTATTAAGGAAGCACTCCAGCAAACCATCGTTGCCTCACAAATCTCAGATCTGCGGCCGGAGCTCAGCAGCACCCTTTTTGATTTTTCACTTGAGGCACTGAAACTCGTATCCACCGACGGTTTTCGTCTGGCTGAAAAGACGATCGCCGCCAATCTTTTTACCGCAAAGCTTCCCGACCCGTTTCGCCTCCTTGTGCCATTGCGGACGACGCAAGAGCTTCTCCGGATCATTGGAAACGATGACACGGTGCGGCTCTATCACGATCCCAACCAAATTCTTTTTAAAACAGAGAACATTGAACTTATCTCGCGGCTCAGTGAAGGCAGCTTTCCGGATTATGCGGCGATCATGCCCTCGTCTTTTACCACCGAGATTGTGATGAGCCGGGAAGAATTTTTAAACGCGATCAAACTCGCCGCCATCTTTGGCCAGAAGAACAACGAACTGAAGATTGTGGTGCATCCCAACAAGAAATCAATTGAAGTTGCTTCGGCCGATCAGGCCTTCGGCGAAAACAATTATTTTCTTCCCGCAAAAATAAAAGGGCAGCAAACCGAAACCCTTTTTAATGTTCATTATCTTTCCGATGCCGTGCGGAGCGTTGTCGGGGAAGATATTTTTGTTGGGCTGCAAGAAGAGACGAACCCCGCTCTCATCAAGTCCGTCTCGGACGAATCCTACCTCTATGTTCTCAAACCAATTCTGAAAGCGTAGTCATGCGCCCCGCCCGCTTGTGTAAAAAAGGGCAGATTTGCTATAATAATAAAGAACCTCATCATCTTAGGGGGAGTCCAAAGGTCGGACAAAACAATTTTTATTACTATGAACAAGCGTGGATTAGTTGAGGCCGTTATGAAGGCAACCAGCATGGAAACCAAGGCGGCGGCCGAGCGTGCGGTTGACGCGGTTTTTGACACCATTGTAAAGACCATGGCGCACGGCGAGGAAGTCGCAATCACGGGATTCGGAACGTTCCGCGTCGCCAAGCGTGCAGCGCGGGAAGGGCGGAACCCAAAGACCGGCGAGAAAATCCAAATAAAGGCCTCCATCAAACCAAAGTTCCGTGCCGGAAAATCACTGAAGGAAGCAGTGCTCTAAAATTAAAAGCAAATATTCTTATAAGAAAAACACCCTTGTGAGGAGGGTGTTTTTCTTTTGAAATTTTTTTAGTGTGGCAGGAGCGATTGAATGAGATTGCTGATAGCAAAAAAGTGTTGATAGGTGGAAGAGAGAGAATCCAAAGATTGTTTTATGAGCAGGAGCGACTGATCGGGCGCAAGGGACTGGGCCAGAGCGTTTTTGGCGGAGATATTTTGATCATTCGCCGTTTTCAAGGAGACCGCAGCTTCTTCATAGTCACTCTGAACATCCAGGTTTTCCGAGAACAGCGGCGAACCCGCCAAATTATTGATTTGGGCAAGCCGGGTCGCTGCCACGGCAAAGAGCGGTTGGTTGTTGGACCATGTTACAAACCCTAAAACGCTTTCGGCAAGCGGCGCATAGTTGTTTTGTCGCCAGGACAGAACTTCTCTTGCAATGGACTCCGTTCCTCCAATGCCAACCTCCCCAATTTTTTGGAGCTGGAGCTCATAATAGGAAACGGCGCTTCCCAAACGATCAGACCATTGATTTTTTAGGTTTTCCAGGTCCGGACCTACGTTGACGCCGTCGAGATTCGCTTTTGCTTGTTGAGCGCTCGCCTCGGCGCAGAGGATCGTCTTGGAGAGTAAGCCCCTGCGCAGGGCAAGCTCATTCTTAATTTCACTGAGATAATCCAAAGAGGGATCGTTTTGTACGGCCTTAATCGCCGCAAGGTCGCCCTCAACGATGCCGCAAGCATTATCACCGGAGGAAGGGGCAATATCGGAAGGGCCCGCGGGAGCCGTCGCGGCCCAGGAGCTTGGCGTCCGAACAAGCGTCGCGAGACAGACAACAAGCGCAACAAAAGACAGCTTTTTCATAGTGTTTTGATTTTAGAACCTATCTCAAAATTGCGCCAGTCTGCGTAGTTTTGAGATAGATTCTCACCATGGTGTTCAAAAGGATTCTGGTTTGGAACAAAAATGCGCCCCAGCGCGCGCATTGTGGGCGGATGATTTCTATTTGGAAAGTCCCTGGAGGACCTCGTCAACGGAAACAGGGGCTGCCGGAGTTGAGCTTGCCGTGGTGCTTGCGACTCCCAAAGAAGCCCCATCCACAACGATCTGCCCCTTGGCCTTGACGGGTATCGATATCGGTGCGGTACTTACGGCATAATTTATATTGAGCAGATTGATCTCTGTGTCGATTGCCTGAGCCTCCGCGCGGAGAGCCGTCGGATCAATGCTTGAAAATTGGGGAGTCAGGTTGGTTGCAGAAAGCCCGCCGGTGATTATGAAAATGAGAGCGCCGGCAAGAACGAGCGATCCAGCGGCAGCAAGGGACCGCGCAAAGACGTGGCGCGGCGAGAACGGCTCGGCCGGCGTAAATGCCAAAACAGCCCGCCGCGAATTCTCGCTGAAGATCGTGTCCGGCTGGATCTTTTTTAATTCTCGCAACGTCTCCAAAAGATTCATGAATATTATTTTTTTGTTTCCGCGTCCATTTTTTTTCTGAGTTCCTCGATGGCGCGGTGTTGTATCAGTTTTACGGCGCCTTCGGTTTTATGCATCGCGGCCGCAGTTTCTCTGATCGAAAGGTCTTCGATAAAGCGGAAGATGATGGCGTCCTGATACTCTGGTTTGAGAAGGCGGATCGCGGCCATCACCCTTTCCACGTCCATTTGCAGCGAAGCATCGTGATGCTCCACCTCGATCGCGGCGCCTTCCACGTCGGCCATCTCGAGAGACACATCGTCCCGCCGAGAGCGATAGTGGTCAATAACCTGATTGCGCGCAATTCGATAGAGCCAACTGCCGAATGGATATCCGCGGTGGCGGTATCCTCGGATGTTCTGCCATGCCTGAAGGAAAACTTGGTGGGTGATGTCCTCGGCTTCCTCACGCCGGCCAACCTTAACAAATACAAACCGATAGATCATCGGCTGGTAGTGATCATAAAGTTTGCCAAAAGCCGAGGAATCACCAACCTTGACGGCGTCTTGTATTAACTTTTCCTCACCGTCTAACATGGAAAACGTTTAAATAATGGTTTAGTTACACATTCCAAAACAACGACCGATATCAAATGATATCAAAAACGCCCCATCGGGCATACCATGAGTATAGAATCTATCTCAAAAATCCTCCAGCCCCACCCTTTTTCGTGATAAAATAGAACCAACCATGAAGCGGTCTTTGGAAATTATCTTTATTGTCGCTGCGGCGACCATCGGTTCGGGTATTTTCGCCCTGCCCTACGTCATTCAAAAAACAGGATGGTTGCTGTCCCTCGGTTATTTTGTTGCGCTTGTGGCCGTTGTCTCTCTGGCACACGTCCTTTATTTGAAAACACTCGAGGCGGTTCACGAAAAAGAGCGCCTGCTTGGCCTCGCGCGAAACTATTTCGGCGGCGCAGGATTTTGGATAGGATTTTTTGCCATTGTGATCGGGCTCCTGCTCGGCTTTGTGGGATACCTTGTGCTTGGACAACAATTTCTGCACGTTATTATTCCGGGGATGCCGTTGTCCTTCGCCTTCGTTTTGTTTTGGCTGGTTCTCGCGGTTCTGATTTTTGTGAGCGAAGGGAAGGTAACCAGTCTCGAGACGGTCGGTGTTTCGCTTATCCTTTGCGCCATCTTTTTTATTTTCCTTTCAGGAAACCCTGTTCGAGCGTTTGTAAACATCCCGCTCGCGGATGCTCAAAACGCCCTCCTTCCTTTTGGCGCAATACTTTTTTCGCTTGCAGGATGGACAAGCGTTGAGCAGGTGTATGAAATAAAAAAAAGAAAAGGGGAAAAGAAAAACATTTTTCTTCTTTTTGTAGGCGGATCAGCTCTCGCGGCTGTTCTTTATTGGCTCTTTACGCTTGGCGTCCTTGGTTCGGCGCCGCACGTTGCCGCGGACACCATCTCCGGCATCGGAGGATGGCCCTTCTGGAAAAAAGACATCCTTGCCTTGATCGGGCTTCTTGCCATGGGGGTTGTTTCTCTTCCACTTGCCCGCGAGATCCGCGGCGCACTCGAAAAAGACCTCAAATGGAACAGCTTTATCTCCCGCCTTCTTATCGTTATCCTTCCCCTTGTCGTTGTGCTCGCCGGCTTTAATAATTTTTTAATGATTATTGGCCTTGCGGGAGGGGTTTTTTTAGGAACCCAATATCTTCTCATCATTGCGGTTGCCCGCCGCACGCTTTCGCTTTCACGACGCGAAAAGATACTTCTTGATATTCTTGTCGTAATCTTTGCCTGCGCGGTGATGTATGAAATCATTGCGTTTGTCGTGCGCTAGCCCGCGGGCCGTTAGAAAATCAATCGGCGTAATTGCGTTGAAAAAAAGCGCCCAAACACATATGCTATATTTGTGGCGGCGTTCGGAATGTTGATTTTCTAACGGCCCTCGTAGCTCAACTGGATAGAGCGCTTCCCTCCGAAGGAAGAGGTTGGAGGTTCAAATCCTCTCGAGGACACAATGCGCCGGGCGCGCGCCTTTTGCCTCCCGCGACGACGAAGTCGGCGAGAAGGCACACCTCTCGGCACTCATTTAAAATTGAACAAACAATGGTGCTTTCCTCAAAAATTTATCTTGATTATGCCGCGACGACGCCGGTTGACCCGGTTGTTGTGCGCGCTATGCGGCCGTATTTTTCGGAAAAGTTCGGAAACGCGGGATCGCTTCACTCGTTCGGCCAGGATGCCATTGCGGCACTCGACGCGTCACGGGAGACCGTTGCGGTTGCGACCCACGCTGATTTTCGAGAAATAATTTTTACCGGATCGGCAACCGAGGCGAATAATCTTGCGCTCCGCGGGACACGAAGCGGGCCGCTCATCGCTCATCGCAAATCGCTCAAACCTAGAATTATTGTTTCCGCCATTGAGCACGAATCGGTTCTTGAAACGGCGCGGGACATGGAAAAAAACGGCACAGAGGTTGTTTATCTTCCCGTCAACAAAGTCGGCGTTGTCGATTTGAAAAAACTGGAGACAAGCCTGAATGAAAACACAGTTCTCGTTTCCATTATGTATGCGAATAACGAGATCGGCACCATCCAGCCGATCGCGAGCGCCGCAAAGATAATTAACGATTTCAAAAATAACCAGCAACCGGTTTCCATCAACCAGCATCCGCTGTTCCATACCGACGCCGCGCAAGCGCTCCAATTTCTTGATTGTGATGCCCGCGCGCTCGGCGTTGACCTCATGACGCTCTCGTCACACAAAATCTATGGGCCGAAAGGAGCGGGAGCGTTGTATGTGAAAGAGCACACACGGCGCTTGGCGCCGAGCGCTGTGCCGTTGATTCCCCACATAACGGGTGGCGGCCAGGAATTTGGCCTGCGCGCTGGTACGGAAAACATTCCCGCGATCGCCGGTTTTGCCAAAGCGATAGAACTGGCGGGCGACGTGCGCGAAAAAGAGGCAAAACGCACCGCGGCGCTCCGCGCCGGACTCTGGTGCGGAATCAGAAAAATATATTCAAAAGCAAGAACAAATGGTGTTTTATCTCCATGGGCATCTGGCGGCAAGCGGTGGGCATGTTTGCCGAACATTCTGAATGTTTATTTCCCGGGACGCGACGCACAAGACCTTCTTGCAAAGTTTTATCTCGCGGGGCTTGCCGTTTCTTCTGGTTCGGCCTGCCGCGCGCGAGTATCGACATCATCACGTGTTCTTGAAGCGATAGGATGCTCAAAAGAGCAAGCTCGATCAAGTGTTCGGTTTAGTTTGGGACGGCCAACCACAAAAGAGGAAATTGCCCGTGCGATCGGTATTGTCAAAAATGCGTTGAGGTAAGCAAACGAGTCGGCATAATGCAGGTTTCTCTCCGCACGGAGATATTTTCCGCATTAGAAAACCCATAGAAAACTCGCGCGTTTTTGCAAGCGGTTTATAATAAGAATCATGAAAATGTTTTCAGACAAGGTGCTGGATATTGTTTCAAAAATCCCGCGCGGAAAAACACTAACCTATGCCGAGGTTGCGCGTCGCGCCGGCAGCCCGCGCGTGTACCGTGCGGTCGGAAATATTTTAAACAAGAATTACGATTCAAGAATCCCTTGCCACCGCGTTATGAGGGCCGACGGAACTCTCGGCGGGTATAATCGCGGCACAAAACTAAAAAGGAAAATTCTTCGTCGGGAAGGAGCGCTAAAATAAACAATATAGATTTTTATGAAAAAAACAGCTCGATTTATCGTAATCACTTTCGCCGCGATCATTGTCGTTCTCTTGGCGGGGCTCTTTTTTGTTCCGGCAAAAAAAGTTTCATCGCCCACGATCTCCGGCGCGGGCCAAGAAATAGAGACCTCGCCGGACAAAACGATCTCCGTCGCTTCACCGAAGATGAACGCGATCATTGTTTCGCCGATCGTTGCAAGCGGAACCGCGAAGGGCAATTGGTTTTTTGAGGCGACGTTCCCGATAAAAATTTTAGACGGCGATGGAACGGTTTTGGGCCAAGACCAGGCGCGTGCGGAGGCGGACTGGACCACAATGGGAGACGTGCCATTTTCGGCAACCTTTTCCTTTTCCGCGCCGCGCTACGCGACCGGAACCATTGTTTTTTCAAAGGACAATCCCTCCGGCCTGCCGCAATATGCCGAATCATTCAGCGTTTCTGTGCGTTTCCGATAACGACTTTGTAATTTTCTCATTTGCTCATTCAATTGAATGAGCAAATGAGAGTGAATCGATAAGGTTTGTTTTTCCAGACGGGGCCGGCGTAGTCCACACCGATCCTTTTTCGTGCGGTAATCCCCTTTTTTTGAATTTTGGCATGCCGATCTTCAAACCAGAGCCCGGTTTTTCGAGCGGCAACCTTTCCGTTCTGTGCGCCGGTAATATGCAGAAATTTTGTGAGCCGCGCAGGTCCGTTTAAAAATATCCATTCGTGTTTTTTGATGTCGTAATATTTTCCGGCACGGAGGAGAACCGCCGCGGGATAGTCTTTTGGTCCCGTTACGACATTTACGAGCCAATGTATCCCATAGGTGAAATAGACATAGAATCGGCCCGCTGGCCCGAACATGATCTTTGTGCGGGGCGTTTTGCCCCGCGATGCATGGGAAGCAAGGTCATGCGGTCCATCATACGCCTCGACCTCGGTGATGAGCACGGAAATCGTTTTGCCGCGATATTTTCTGACAAGATATTTGCCGAGAAGTTCGCGTGCGACCACGATTGTAGGCTGGCCAAAAAAATACGGAGACAATATCTTTCTCATGCGATTCAATTATAATGGTTAATATGATTAATCCCAAAGATCTTCCGCGGCTCAAAAAAAGATGGCAAAAAATATCGAGAGTGCTTCGGAAGCTTTTCCCTCGAGCGCATATCATGCTTGGATTTTCAAATAACTGGGAGCTTTTGGTAGCGGTGGAACTTTCGGCGCAGTGCACGGATAAGAAAGTGAACGAGGTAACACCATCGCTCTTTAAGAAATATCCAAAACTGGATGATTATGTGCGCGCGAATCCACGCGAGTTCGAGAAAGACATCCATCAGTGCGGGTTTTACCGGGCGAAGACGAAAAATATTCTTGCCGCGGCAAAGGTCGTTCGAGAAAAATTTCGCGGGAAATTACCGAAGACCATGGCAGAGATAACGACCATCCCCGGTGTCGGCCGGAAGTCGGCGAATGTGATCCTTGGCAACGCCTATGGTGTGGTCGAGGGGATCGCGGTCGACACGCACGTGAAGCGCTTGTCGCGCGTGCTGGGACTTTCGAACGAAAAAACGCCCAAGAAGATCGAGCAGGACTTGATGCGGGTTATCCCCCAAAAAGACTGGTTTCACGCGACATACGAGATCATCGAATATGGCCGAAAATATTGCGTCGCCCGTCCGCACCGGCACGAACTCTGCCCGCTCACGAGAGTTCTCGGAAAACATTGATTTTGTTATGATATGGCCATGGACAAAGCAAAAAGGATAGTCAATTTTCTCTTTGAGATCGGGACAATGCGGAAGTTGATGCGCATACACCGGCAGACCTTCCTCACGGACGACACATCGGACAATATTGCATCGCACTCGTATCGGGTTTCGCTCATCGGATGGCACCTCGCGAAAATGGAGAACGCCGATCTCTATAAGGTGGTCATGATGTGCCTTCTTCATGATGTGGCCGAGGCGAGAACCGGCAACCATAACTGGGTCCACAAGAAATATGTGAAAATCTTTGAAGAAGAGATCACCAAAGAACAACTTGGCTCTTTGCCACATCCAGATTTTGAGAAATTGGTTGGAGAATACAATAAGCGCAAAAGCAAGGAGGCCGTTCTCGCGAAAGACGCCGATCTCCTTGACCAAATACTGTTACTCCGCGAATACGAGTGGCAGGGAAATCGCGAGGTCGGCATCTGGCTTCGCGGCAAAAGCGGGCGCAAAAAGAACAATCAGCTTGCGATGCTGAAATCAAAAACCGCCAAGAAACTGGGCGCAGCGATTCTTCTTGAGGACCCCTCGGCATGGTGGAACAACATCTGGACCCCTAAAAATAGGTAGTCCTTAAATACGTGGAGGATTTCTTTTCCGGAAGATTATCATCCCCTGCGAAGGAGGTGCCATTCCTCTGCGACTCAAACTCACAGTCATAGAGGAATGGCACCTCCTTTACGCCCCCGTCTTCATGGGGAATAAGCGTAGGTTTCTTGTTCTGGGCGACCGTGAGTTTGAGTCGCACAGAACAAGAAACCGGAGCCGTTGACAAAGAGCCCGCATTTCCTGTATTCTTTTTTCCATAGACGGGATCCTGCCGTCCTTTATTTTTATCAATGCCAACCATTCAACAATTGGTCAAAAGAAAAAGGAAATCAGTAAAGGCGAAAACCAAAGCGCCGGCGTTGTCTTTTTATTTCAATACCTTAGAAAATCGTCCCGTGAATTCCGGCTCGCCATTCAAGCGCGGTGTTTGCCTTAAAGTTTTTACGACGACCCCCAAAAAGCCGAACTCGGCGCTTCGGAAAGTAGCGCGCGTGCGCCTCACGAATGGCATGGAAATTACAGCGTACATTCCGGGAGAAGGGCACGCCCTCCAAGAACACTCGATCGTGGTGGTGCGCGGCGGCCGCGTGAAAGATCTTCCCGGTGTTCGCTATCACGTGGTGCGCGGCGTCTTGGATGCGACGGGCGTGGCGAATCGGAAACAGCAGAGAAGCAAGTATGGAGCAAAAAGACCAAAGGCAAGCTAAAAGGAAAGAAGCGATTAGCGACCGGCGATGAGAAAAGTTAAAACCCTAATCGCTCGCCACTAATCGCCAATCGCTAAATTCCATGAGAAAGAAACGAGTTTATAAAAAATATCATACGCCGGATGCCACGCACGGTCGCATTGACCTTGGACGGTTCATCAATTACGTGATGAGGAACGGGAAAAAGTCCACGGCCGAACGCGTGGTCTATGGCGCTTTTGAGGAAATAAAGAAATTGGCAAAAGAGGAACCGGTCGTCATTTTTGAGAAGGCGCTTGAGAACGCTTCGCCGGTCGTGGAGGTTGTCTCAAAGCGCGTCGGTGGCGCCAACTATCAGGTGCCGATGGAGGTGCGCCCGGAGCGGAGGTTCGTCCTCGCAACGCGCTGGATCATCGGCGCGGCGCGGTCAAAGAAAGGAAAACCGATGGCGACGAAACTTGCGGAAGAACTGATCGCCGCCTCAAAGAACGAAGGCGCTGCGATCAAAAAGAAACAGGACACGCACCGGATGGCCGAAGCCAACAGAGCATTCGCGCATTTCGCCCGGTAAGAAAAAGCGATGAGCGACTAGCGATTAGCAAAATCGAAGACCTAATCGCTGATGACTAATCGCCAATCGCTCAAATTTTATGTCCCGTAAATATCCTATAGAAAAAGTCAGAAATATCGGAATCATCGCACATATTGACGCCGGCAAGACGACCGTCTCCGAGCGCGTGCTTTTTTATACCGGCGTTTCGCACAAGATCGGCGAGGTGCACACCGGCGACACGGTGATGGACTGGATGGAACAGGAGCGCGAGCGCGGCATCACGATCACCTCGGCCGCAACGACGGCATTTTGGTCACCGAGCTATCACGGCCACGACAAAGCATATGAACATCAGATCAATCTTATTGATACCCCGGGGCATATTGACTTCACGGTCGAAGTGAAGCGTTCACTCCGCGTGCTTGACGGCGCGGTCGTCGTTTTTGACGGCGTCGCGGGCGTAGAACCGCAATCCGAAACAAACTGGCGCTACGCGGACGAATATAATGTGCCGCGCATCTGCTTCATCAATAAGCTTGACCGAACAGGGGCAAGCTTCAAAAAAAGCTTCCAGTCGATCATTGACCGCTTAACGCCGAACGCGATGCCGATACAGTTGCCAGTCGGCCTGGAAACGAATCTCAGGGGTGTCGTGTGTTTACTTGAAAATAAGGCATATGGTTTTGAAGGCGAACATGGAGAGAAACTTGTTGAGATTGAGATTCCGGCCGATATGGCGGCCGACGTCCAAAAAGCGCGCCATGAACTTATCGAAAAGATAGCAGAGAACGACGACGAGATGATGTCTGCGTATCTTGACGGCAAGGAGCTCGCGCTCCACGATCTCCGCCGTGTTTTGCGGAAAGCCGTTATCGCGAACAAGATCGTGCCGGTCTTGTGCGGCTCGGCCCTGAAGAACAAGGGCGTCCAGTTCATGCTTGATGCCGTGATCGACTATCTGCCCGCGCCGACGGACCTGCCGCCGGTCAAGGGCCACGATATGAAAACGGGTGCCGATAGTGTGCGCCACGCGTCCGACACAGAACCGTTTTCGGCGCTTGCGTTTAAGATCGCAACCGACCCCTACGTGGGGACGCTCGCCTATTTCCGAAATTATTCGGGCATCATAAAACGGGGATCCTATGTTTTGAATTCAACCAAAGACAACCAGGAGCGCGTCGGCCGCATCGTCCGCATGTACGCGAATGACCGCGAAGAAGTGGAAGAGATCTACGCCGGCGAGATCGCGGCGATCGTGGGGCCGAAAAATACGACGACCGGCGACACGCTTTGCGATCCGGACAAAGCCATTATTTTAGAAAAGATCACGTTCCCCGAACCCGTCATCGGCATCCGTATCGAACCCAAAACGAAAGCCGACCAGGAAAAAATGGGCACCGCACTCCACCGCCTCGCTGAGGAAGATCCGACGTTCCGTGTGGCGGGCGATCCTGATACGGGCGAGATGATCATCAGCGGCATGGGTGAGCTTCATCTTGAAGTTATCGTGGACCGCATGAAGCGCGAGTTCGGCGTGGAAGCGAACGTTGGCCGGCCACAGGTGGCGTATAAGGAGACGATTATGGGCGAAGCCGAAGCCGAAGGAAAATATATCCGCCAATCGGGAGGCCGCGGCCAGTATGGCCATGTCTGGCTCCGCGTAAAACCCTTGGAACGCGGGCAGGGCTTTGTATTTCTCAACGAGATCAAAGGAGGCTCGGTTCCCCAGGAATTCATCAATCCCACCGAGAAAGGCGTCCGTGAAGCGCTTGATAAGGGTGTGGTCGCGAATTATCCTCTGACCGACATTGAGGTCACGCTCTACGACGGATCGTTCCACGAAGTGGACTCGTCAGAGGCGGCGTTCAAGATCGCGGGCTCCATTGCTCTTCAGGAAGCGGCGAAGCGGGCGAAGCCGGTCATTCTGGAGCCGATCATGAAAATTCAGGTGATCGTCCCGGCCGACTTTATGGGCGAGGTGACGGGCAATTTGAATTCCAAGCGCGGCCGCATTGAAGCGATGAACGATCGCCCGGGCTTAAAAGTTATCGACGCGAAAGTTCCGCTTTCCGAAATGTTCGGCTATGCGACAGAACTCCGTTCCATGTCGCAAGGGAGAGGATCGTTCACTATGGAATTTGATCACTACGAACCGACACCGCAGAACGTGGCGCAGCTTATTATTGAAGGAAAGAAAAGGTAGGCATTTATATGATTTTTAAAAAATAAGGGCCGAGTTGGTTGGACTCGGTTCTGTGGTGCAACCATCAGCCAATCTCAGGTCTTGGTTGCCATTTCGTTCCGTTCGCCGCGAGCAAATGATCGACATATTTGGCCACAAAGTATTCGCACATAAGCCGTGGCGTTTCCTCATTGAAACAAGGATAATATGCCGAGTATTTATCGCCCGACGTAAAGACAAACGGCTCCAGGGCGGCATATCGAAAAAGAAAATAGGCGAGCGCCCTTCCTATTCTGCCATTCCCATCCTGTTCTGCCCGTCAAGCTCCCATACTCTGCTTATCGGAGTCGACCACCGACAATTATTGAGACACGATTTTAATATTCTTGACATGGAGAGCGGCTTTTTTTGTTTGTTGTATAATGAAACCAATGACCGACGACCAACTGCTTGATCAGATTCAAAAACAGGGACTCATCCCTGCGGCGGCGGTGGCGCGCCTCAAGCGCGAGATGGTGGTGAGCGACGAACCCGCGGAAGCGATCATCCAGCGTGAACGTTTGGTTCCGGACGTAAAGATTGCCGAGCTCAAGAGCTCGCTCATGAACGTTCCCTATCAAAAGATAGACGCAGAAGCCATTGACGTAAAACTTTTGGAATTGATTCCCGAAGATACGGCGCGGACCTATGGCACGGTGCCGATTTCGCTTGCGGAAAACCTTTTTGTGGTCGGCATGCTGCACCCCGACAACGTAAAAGCGCAGGATGCGGTGAAATTCGTTGCGCGGCAAAACCATCTGAATCTCGGCGTCTATCTCATTTCCTACGGCGACTGGGAAGCGGTCATCCGCCGCTATTCGCCGTATCGTTCAGAAATTGCACGGGCGGTCCAGTCGTTGAATGTCCAGGAAGGAGCCTCGGGCCAAAAAGCCGTTGATCTTGCTGCGGCGCGGGGGAACGAAGATGCGCCGATCATTAAAATCGTCGCGGATACCCTGAAAGAAGCCGTCTATAGCCGCGCATCGGACGTGCACATTGAACCGGAAGAAAAATTTCTTCGCATACGGTTTCGCATTGATGGCGAGCTCCAACAAACCGCATCCCTGCCGGTAGAACTTGCCCAGCCGGTTATTTCCCGCGTGAAAGTCATCTCCAGTTTGAAAATAGACGAGACCCGCATTCCGCAGGATGGGCGTTTTCGGTCGCGGCTTCTTGATAAAGACATCGACTTCCGCGTCGCGACATTTCCGACGCCCCTGGGCGAAAAGGTTGCGATTCGTGTGCTCGACCCCTCAACCGGACTCAAAAATTTTGACAGTCTCCAGCTTCGTTTCAAGAATCTTGAAGCAGTGAAAGAAGGGCTCCAGAAACCCTTCGGCATGATCTTGCTGACGGGGCCGACCGGATCCGGCAAAACAACGACGCTCTACGCGTTCCTCCAGGAGCTGAACAAAGAAAGCGTGAATATCGTTTCGCTGGAAGACCCGGTGGAATATTTTGTATCCGGCGTGAACCAGTCCCAGGTGCGTCCGGAGATCGGGTACGATTTTGCGTCGGGCCTCCGCGAAATTCTCCGGCAAGACCCCGACGTCATTATGGTCGGCGAGATTCGTGACGACGAAACGGCCGGGCTTGCCGTCCAGGCGGCCCTCACGGGCCACATCGTCCTTTCGACGCTCCACACGAACAATTCCGCCGGCGTCGTGCCGCGCCTCATTGATATGAAGGTAGAGCCATTTCTTTTGCCGGTTGCCTTAAATCTCATGATTTCCCAGCGGCTTGTGGGGGTGTTGTGCCCGAATTGCAAAGCGCCGGAAGAAGCGTCGGCTCAGATGCAAAAAATAATCGAGAGCGCTCTCGCCGGCCTGCCTGATGAGATTACGGCAACATATAAAAAACCCTACAAGATTTGGCACGCGAAGGGATGCAATGTTTGCAAAGGAAGGGGAATCCAGGGGCGCGCGGCGATTTTTGAAGTGCTCCAGATGACGCCGGAACTTGAGGATGTCATCACGAGCAATCCGACCATTCAGAAGATAACCCAAGAAGCGAAACGACAGGGAATGATTACGCTCCGGCAGGACGGAATTCTGAAGGCCCTTGACGGGTTCGTATCCATTGAGGAAATCTTGCGCGAGACGGAGGAATAATGAACGTGCCCCTTGATCCGAGGTGATCCGAGGTTCGACCTCGATAATATCGAGGTCGAACCTCGATAATATCAATTGTGCTATAATCTTTCTATGGATGACTACAAACAAAAACTGACCGATCTTTTGACAGAAACGGCGCGGCAAAACGCATCGGACCTGCATCTTGCCGTAGGGCGAAAACCAACCCTGCGCGTGGACGGTATTTTGGTCCCTCTTGAGAAAGAACCGGTTATGACCGCGGCGGCAGCGGAGGGAATTATCTCGGAGCTTATGATCGTGCCGGGACAGAAAGAAAAACTGGCAAAAGATCGGCAGATCGATCTTGCCTACAGTTTTGAGGACAAGGCCCGGTTCCGCGTGAACGTTTACTATCAGCGCGGGTATCTCGCGGCAGCGCTCCGCCTTATTCCTTCACGGATCAGGACCGTTGAGGAGCTCAATTTGCCGCCGATCATGCACGATTTCACAAATCTTTCTCAGGGGTTTATTTTGATCGTCGGTCCCGCGGGCCATGGCAAGTCAACGACGCTTGCGGCGATGCTTGACGAAATAAACCACTTGCAATCGGATCATATTATCACAATCGAAGATCCGGTGGAATATCTTTTCACGCAGGACAAATGTATCATCTCGCAACGCGAAGTCGGCAGCGATACGATGGGGTTCCACGCCGCCCTGCGGACGGTTTTGCGCCAAGATCCCGACGTCATCATGATCGGTGAAATGCGCGATACGGTTTCCATTGCGACCGCCATGACGGCGGCCGAGACCGGCCACCTGGTTTTCGCAACACTTCATACGAACTCTGCGTCACAAACCATTGACCGCATCATCGATTCCTTTCCTGCGGAACAACAGGGCCAGATCTCGTCTCAGCTCGCGGCGACCCTCGTTGCCATCGTTTCACAGCGGCTTCTCCCGCGCGTCTCCGGCGGCCGCGTGCCGGCGCTTGAGATCATGATCGTGAATCCTGCGATCCGAAACCTCATTCGCGAGCGCAAGGTGTATCAGATCGACCTTGTCATAGAAACCAGCCTGCAGGAAGGCATGGTAACGCTCAATCGCTCCCTCGCCAATTTGGTAAAGAACAAGGAAGTTACCTTTGATAATGCGAGCTTGTATTCATTGAATCCCGCGGAGCTCCAAATTCTTTTGGAAAAAATGTGATGCCGCCACAGGCGGCGCCATCCTGAGCCGCGCGAAGGATCTTTTCAGAAAGGATTCCTCACAAAGCTCGGAATGACCAGAGTCCCAAGATGAACGGTTATGAAATTCAAATACCAAGCAAGAACTAAAGATGGGGAATTGCAGGCAGGATTTGTTGAGGCCGGCAGTCGCGATACGGTACTCCAGATTTTGGCGGGGCACGACCTTTTTGTGTTGAGCGTTGTTTCCGCCGAAGAGAAACATTGGTATGACGTGATCGCGGGCTTCATGGGCCGGGCCCGGCGGCGGGATCTGGTTGTCTTCGCGCGCCAGCTTGCGACGCTCCTTGAAGCACGACTGCCCTTGAACAACGCCCTCGTGACGCTTCGGGACCAGACGACGAACGCGGTTCTCAAAGAGGCAATCACCCAAATATCCCAAGATGTGAACGGGGGCCTCTCTTTCTCCCAAGCGCTGGAGCGCCAGGGAACGATTTTCCCATCCTATTATACAGCGATGATCCGGGCGTCGGAGATCACCGGAAATCTGAACGAAGCGGCAACATTCCTTGCCGATTATACGGAGCGCGAAGGAAACTTGGCATCCAAAGCCGCTTCCGCGCTCATCTATCCGGGTGTCCTCCTTGGGCTGTTTCTCGTGGTCGGATTTATTCTTCTTGTTTTCGTATTTCCTCAAATTGAACCGATCTTCCAAGAAAGCAATGTTTCCATTCCATGGTACACGCAGGGATTTTTGTCCGCGGGAGTGTTTTTGCAAAAATGGTGGCCCGTGGCGATTCTTGCGGTTTTCTTCCTCATCACGATCATCATCAATTATTTCCAGTCAAAGGAAGGGAAAGCACTCTGGGACGAAGGAGAAATACGCCTGCCGGTTTTCAAAAAAATATACCTCCCGCTCCTCATGGCGCGGTTCGGCAATGCCATGGCGCTCCTCATTCACGGAGGCATTCCCATCGCGCAGTCGCTTGAAATCATGGAAGTGATGATGGAGAGCGCGCCGTATGCCGAGATTCTCCATCACGTGACAGAGGACGTCCGGCAAGGACAGCTGCTTTCGGAAAGTTTGGCGCGTTATCCCGATTATTTCCCCACGCTGGTGCACCAGATGATCGGCATCGGGGAGACGACCGGAAAAACCGAAGAGATGTTTGGCCGCCTCGCGGCCATTTATACCCGCCAAGCGAATCAGGTCATGGACAACCTTGTCGATCTTATCCAGCCGGTTCTCCTTATCGGCATGGGAGCTTTGGTCGGACTGCTCTTTGCCTCGATCCTGGTTCCGCTCTATAGCTTAACGGCGAGCATACAATGAAGACCTACGATACGCGACGTTGTGATATACTATAAAAAAGCGTCGAAAAAATATTAGATCATTATGCAAAAAAAGCAATTTGGGCCAACTCACGGATTTACTCTTATTGAAATTCTCATTGTGGTCGCGATCATTGCCATTCTTGCCTCGGTTGTGCTGGTTGGCTTGGGGCCGACGCAACAGCAAGGCCGCGACGCCAGGCGCATTTCAGACCTCCGCGAGGTGCAAACCGCACTCGAGCTGTATTACAACAAGAACGGCACGTATCCGAGCGCAAGCACGTGGAGCGCGATGACAGGAGCGCTTACCGGCGCAAGCATCGGGGTGTCGCAGATTCCAAACGATCCGAGTTCCGGGCAAACCTATTACTATCAATCTGCCGCCGACAACTCCTCGTACGTCATCGGAGCGAAGCTTGAGAGCGCGAACAATTCGGTGTTTACCGGCTACGCGCCGCCCTCGGGCACTCTGCCAAGCGGTTTGAGCTGCCTCGCGGCGGACAAGCAGTATTGCCTTTCCCTCTAAATTTTTTGGTGAGATTGCAAAAACCTCAGCACAGCCGTGCTGGGGTTTTTGTGTGTTAAAATGAACCCATGACCGTTTTCGTGCTTTTTGTTCTCGGCCTCGCGATAGGCAGCTTTTTGAACGTTGTTTCTTTGAGATACGACGGCGAACATTTTATCTTTGATCCGCGCGTCATCGGCGGCCGGTCGCATTGTCCGTCGTGCAAAAAGACACTCAGATGGTTTGAGCTTGTCCCGCTCGTGAGTTTTCTTGTGCAGGGAGGCCGTTGCCGCCGTTGCGGCATGCGGCAGAGCACGCAATATCCGATCGTCGAGCTTGTTTCGGGACTGCTGTTTGTCTTTGTTCCGTGGCGCGTGGCAGGGTTCGGCGGCGCAGGCCTGCTTACGTGGTTTTTTTCGGGACTTTGGATGCTCGTGTTCCTTACGCTTCTTCTTGTGTCGGTGATCGACATGCGCCGTGGCATCATACCCGACGAGCTCAATATTACGCTTGGCATCTTGGCTTTCTGTCTCGGCATTTTCCTCACGGCATTTCCCGCCGCGAGTTCGTTTATGGGACCGCTTGGCAATACGCTCGGCGTTTTTAGAAATGTTTGGGCGGGCAGAGTGCTCGGCGCCATCTTCGGATTCATATTTTTTGAATTTCTGGCCCTCGTCACGCGCGGAAGGGGCATCGGTATGGGAGACGTAAAACTTGCTCTGCCGCTCGGCTTTCTTTTTGGCTGGCCAGACATCCTTTCCCTCATAATCGTTTCGTTTTTTTGTGGCGCGATGGTAGGCATTGTTCTCATTGCGCTGAAGAAAAAGACAACGCAGGGGACGCTCCCGTTTGGGCCGTTTCTCGCGCTTGGCGCGACCATCGTTTTTTTCTTCGGCGCACCCTTGGCACAGTGGTATCTGCGGATGATGGGAATGTAGATCTCTCTTTCGTTGTGCGACATGTGTTACAATTAAAAAATGTCGAGAAACGGCTTCACGCTTATCGAAGTTCTTATCGTAGTTGCCATCTCGGCGATGCTTGCGGCGATAACCATTGGCTATAACGGCGTCGCGAGGAACCAAACCGCGCTTTCCGTAGAGGAAACAAAAGTATCCCAATTTATTTTGCAGGCTCGCGCGCTTTCCATTGCGACCTATGGCAATCCCGCGGGGTCCGCGTGCGGCTACGGCGTCGCAATTGATCCCGCTGCCAAAACCTATTCACTCTTTGCCTATGTGAGCAGTCCGCCCTGTCCGGCGCTTCAAAACATCACTTTCGATTCAACGGTCCATGCCGAAACAAGGTATACGGATGAAACATGGAACGTGCATCCTCAAAGCGGCATCTCTTTTTCTGCGGCAAGCACAAGCGCGCTTTCACTCATTCTCTTTTATCCTCCGGACCCCGTGACGCTCCTTTTCGACGGATCGGGAAATCCAATAAGCGAAGCATCCATTAACCTTGTTACGGCGGACGGAAAGTCGTCGCGCACGATTTTAATAAATTCGGCGGGCCAGTTGAGCTTTTAGAACGAAGAACGAAGAATGAAAATTAAACAATAAAGAAATTTTTTATGAGGAACCTCCATTCTCCACCCTCCGTTCTCCATCCTTCGTCTCAAAAAGGCCAGTCGCTTATTGAAGTGATGGTGGCGATCACCATGCTTACCGTTGGATTTCTCGGAATTTCGTCGCTCCTTTCGCGGTCGCTTGCCTTGAACAGGGTTGTTACGAACCAGCTGACCGCCACCTACCTTGCCTCGGAAGGCATCGAGATCGCCAAAAATCTGATCGACCATGACGTTTACGGGCAAAGTTCCGGCGCGACAACCGGCTGGGGATCTTGTTTTAACAAAGGAAGGACAGATTTTGAGCTTGATTACACAACAATCGATTGCAGTACGCTCGCATCGTTCGTTTTCCCGGGAGATCCATTGTGGTATCACCCCGACACGCATCTCTACGATTACAACGAGAGCGGCGGGATCGCAACAAGCTTTACGCGGAGAATTAGGGTAGAGATGAGCGGAGACGAGATCACGGTGATCGCCATTGTCTACTGGCCGGGCTTTGGCGGAAGTGCGGGGAGCATCAACCTAGAAGACCATTTTTATAAGTGGTATTAAATTTTAAATCATTCACCATGCCGCCACGCTCCAACCACCATCGCTCGCGAGGATTCACGCTTGTGGAACTTTTGATCGCCATAGCGCTTTTTTCAATTCTCGTTTCGCTCGCGGCGGGAGGCTTTGTGCGGGCATTGCGCTCGGAGCGCGAGGTCTCGGCCATGATGTCCGCGGAAAGCAATATCAGCAACACCTTGGAGGAAATGAGCCGGGAAATGAGGACGGGATATTACTTCTGCCAAAACGGCGCGTGCGATTGCGGAAGCAATAATGCGCAGACGCCCACGCTCACATGTTCCAATATTGAATTTTACAACGCGAACGGAGAAAAAGTGGATTACGTTCTCCAAAATGGCATCCTTGAGCGGAGCGACAGCGCGGAGAACGGCGGAGCGCTCACGCCGCTTACGAGCAGCAACGTTGCCACCACCTATCTTGGATTTACCATCCTTGGCAATACTGAAAACGACCACTGGAATCCGCGCGTCACGATTGCCGTGAGCATAGAGCCGAACGACAGCACTGTTTCATGGCCAACCGCCAACTTGGAAACGACCGTCTCCGCCCGCAATATTGATTGCGTCCCCGGCACATCACCGCCGCAATGCTGAAAATTTTAGACATCCAGCGTTCCGTTGGCTCGTAACGGATATTTTTTCCTTCGGCAATGCGCCATATATCCCGCCGCGCCGATCATGGCGGCATTGTCAAGGTTATAGGTGTTTTGTGGAACAAACAGAGGAATATGCAAATTGCTCATCGCTAATCGCAAATCGCCTTGGAGTTTTTTATTCGCCGCCACGCCTCCGCAGAGAATCACCGAGTTTGCGTCATATTTTTCCACTGCGCGTATGGTTTTAAAAACAAGCACATCAATGGCAGCTTGCTGAAACGAGGCCGCCACATCGCACATAAATCCTTTCTCCATTCTCCTTTCTCCGTTTTCCTTTAAATAATACAGCACCGCGGTTTTGAGTCCCGAGAAACTGAAATCATAATTTTTTTCATGGAGCATCGGCCGCGGGAATGCCACGGCGTTCGGATTGCCATTTCTTGCGAGTTTCTCGATTTCCGGACCTCCCGGATAGGGAAGATCAAGCAAGCGTGCGACCTTGTCGAACGCTTCCCCTGCGGCATCATCGCGCGTTTCACCGAGCCGCCGCCATTTTGAAAATGATTCCATGCGAAGGAGCACCGTGTGCCCGCCGCTTACAATGAGCGCAACGGCCGGAAAAACGACGTTCTTGTCGCCCCCGTCCCTCGGTTTCGCTCGGGATAAACTCCGGCGGGGGTCCGTGCTTTTCTCGCGCTGTCCGGGAAGAAGAAAGCTGTAGAGGTGCCCCTCCAAGTGGTTCGCGCCAACAAGCGGCTTCTTATATTTTTTTGCGAGAACCTTTGCGAATTCAATGCCAGTCCAGAGCGCTGGTTCAAGTCCCGGCCCAACTGTTACGGTAATAAGATCAATGTTCTTCCACAAGCGATTAGCGATTTGCCCGCCCTGAGCTGCGCCGAAGGGCGATTCGCCGAAAATCTTCCGATAGAGCACCGGAAGATTTTTGAGATGTTCCCGTTTTGCGAGGTTCGGTACGACGCCGCCGAAAGGACGGTGGATCGGTATTTGCGAAGCAACCAGATTTTTAAGAACAGAGAATTTCGGCGCACGAAGTCCGCCATGCGCCTCAATCAAGGCGACGCCAGTCTCGTCGCAACTGGTCTCAATCGCAAGAATCTTCATCTGAAAATAAGTTGACTATTTACGGCAGATGGACTATAACACATTCAGGAATTTTTCCTAAAAGGAGATATTTATGAACAAGTCGAAGTATGCCTTGAAGACGATTGTCACGTTGGCAATTGTCTTCGTGATTTCGCTCTTGGTCGCGGCGAAGAGCGTTCCCCTGTCGTCCTTCGCGTGCGCGGCAGGAATTATTTGCGTTTTCCTGGCGCACATTCACAGGTGTAGGTTCTGCGGTAGTTGGCGAACCTACACAGAGGAAGAAATATTTGGCGGCGGGTTGTCAGGATATGTGAGGGCCATAGTTCGCCGCATCTGTAAAAGATGTGGTGAATGCGAGACTCACTACGAACTCCGCTGTGATTCGGGCCATCGCTAACGCTTTTTATATCGGGTCGTTGCGCAAAGCGACGGCCCTTTTCTTTTCAACAGTGTTATTTCGTTTTATGATAGGGAAACACGGGGCGAATGTCGGGACAAGCATTTTTCATGAAATACGACCATAAAAATATCGAGGACAAGTGGCAGAAGAAATGGCTTGCTGAACGCGTTTATGAACCGGACTTAGATAAACCCAAGAAGCCGTTTTATAACCTGATGATGTTCCCGTATCCGTCGGCGGAGGGGCTTCATGTCGGCAATATGTACGCGTTCACCGGCGCCGATATCTACGGACGGAAAAAACGCATGGAAGGATACGATGTTTTCGAGCCGATCGGCCTCGACGGGTTCGGCATCCATTCTGAAAACTACGCGATGAAAGTCGGCGCCCACCCGGTGGATCAAGCAAAAAAATCGGAGCAGCATTTTTACGACCAGCTCCAGAAAATTGGCAACGGGTTCGCGTGGGACGAGCGCCTCGAAACCTATAAGCCGGAGTATTACCGGTGGACGCAGTGGCTGTTTTTACAGATGTGGAAACACGATCTTGCTTATCGGAAGAAACAGTCGGTCAATTGGTGTCCGAAAGACCAGACCGTGCTTTCCGATGAGCAAGTGGAGAATGGCAAGTGCGAGCGGTGCGGGACGGTCGTTGTAAAGAAAAACCTTGAACAATGGTCATTCCGCATTACAAAGTATGCCGATCGATTGCTCGACAATCTTGAGAAATTAGATTGGTCGGAAAGAGTGAAGGTCGCGCAAAAAAACTGGATCGGCCGCTCCGAAGGAGTGCTGATAAAATTCAATCTGTCGTTCCGGCCCGCTTCGCCAGAGCGTGAGCGAGGCGAGCGAACGCCGGAATCCACATCAATCGCTGTTTTCACGACAAGACCCGACACGCTTTTCGGCGCAACGTATCTGGTTCTGGCGCCGGAGCATGAGGTCATCGCTAATGGCAAATCGCTAATCATCAATCGCCAAGAAGTTGAGAAATATGTTACCGAGGCGAAGAGTAAAAACAACGAAGAGCGGAGCGCGGAGGGACGCGAGAAGACCGGCGTTGAGTTGAAAGGAATTAAAGCAATAAACCCCGCGAACGGCGAGGAAATCCCGATCTGGGTTGCGGATTATGTCTTAGGTTCCTACGGCACGGGCGCCATCATGGCCGTCCCCGCGCACGATGCGCGCGACTGGGAATTCGCGAAAAAATTTAACCTGCCGATTAAAATGGTGGTCTGTCCCAATGATCCCGACAAAACATGCCCGATTTTAACCGAGGCATACACGGGCGACGGGCATCTTGTGGGTTCGGGTAAGTTCGATAGTATGGATTCGGAAACGGCAAAATGGGAAATCATGAAGTCCGTTCACGGAAAAAAGAAGACGCAATTCCGGCTCCGCGATTGGCTCATCTCGCGCCAGCGCTATTGGGGACCGCCGATCCCGATGATTTTTTGCGGGAAATGTGAAAAGGAAAACAAAGGCGAGCATAAGGATATGCCGGGCTGGTATGCGGTGGACGAAAAAGATTTACCCGTCATGCTTCCCTATATTGAGAATTTCCGGCCGACCGGAAGCGGCGTCTCGCCCCTCGCCACGGACAAGGAATTTTATGAAGTGAAGTGTCCCGCGTGCGGAGAGACGGCGCGGCGGGAAACGGACGTTTCAGATACGTTCCTTGATTCGGCATGGTACTATTTGCGGTATTTGGACAATAAAAATAAAAAAGAGCCATTCAGCAAATCAAGAATTAAAAAATGGCTGCCGGCCGCGCTCTACACGGGTGGCGCGGAGCATTCGGTCCTGCATTTGCTCTACGCACGGTTCGTCGCGATGGCGCTCCACGATTGGGGATTCACGCATTTTGACGAGCCGTTCAAGAAATTCCGCGCGCACGGGCTCATCATTAAAGACGGCGCGAAGATGTCGAAATCGAAAGGAAACATTGTAAACCCCGACGAATATATCGCGAATTTCGGCGCAGACACGCTTCGGATGTACCTGATGTTCCTCGCGCCCTTCGAACAGGGCGGTGACTTTCGTGATTCGGGGATGCTCGGTATCGAGCGGTTTTTGAACCGCGCATGGGGATATGCTTACCATGTCATTCCGGCGAAAGCCGGAATCCACGGCGGGGCGATTGAAAATTCTGGATCCCGGGTCAAGCCCGGGACGACAGACCTGACAACCCTTCTCCATAAAACGATCAAGAAAGTGACCGAAGACATTGAAAACCTCCACTATAACACCGCGATTTCGGCGCTTATGATCCTCTTAAACGGACTGGAAGAACGTGAAACCACGAAGGATTATTTTGAAATCTTTCTTCTCCTTCTTGCGCCATTCGCGCCTCATATTGCCGAAGAACTTTGGCGCGAGCATCTTGGGCATAAAACTTCAATTCACCGCGAGCCATGGCCGAAATACAATCCGAAACTGCTCGCAGAAGACACGATTACCTTAGTGTTGCAGGTAAACGGCAAAGTGCGCGATACTATAAAGGTATCTGCGTCAGTGACCGAGACGGAAGCAAAGGCGGCAGCGCTTACGAACGAAAAAGTAAGCCGGGCGGCGGGAGCCGCAACGCCAAAAAAGGTCATTTATGTCGTGAAAAAATTAGTGAATATTGTTACTTAGCATGGGAAGCAAAATCATCGTCGTTCTCTTTGGCGTTTTTGTCCTCGGCCTCGTGATCTACGCGGTGAATTCTAATTTTTTGGGAAAGCTTGGCTCGCCCATGGGATCGCTTTTTCATTACAGCACGTCAAGCTGGTTTCTGCCAACGTCATCTACCATCGCGCCCGCCCCTCAACCTGTCCATCAGGCTTCTCCTTTGCCGCCAAGCACCACGGCGCCGTCCGGCGCAACGACGACCATAAGCCCGGATCAGATACCGGCCGGGTTCACGCTCGGCGAACTGTCGCCGCACTTCAAAAAAATAACCTTCGGAAGCATGCTTGCGGGGAGCTATTATTCATACGGCGAAATATCGCTTTCCACCTACGGGCTCGGCGCGAGCGACACCGTGGACATCACGGGATGGCAGATAAAAACGAATCGGAGCGGCGAATATATTCCGCAAGCGATCAACCTCTACGATCCGTCGGGGCTCGCGGCGCAGGGCGACGTCGTCGTGCGCCAGGGCCAATATGTGAATATCTATTCCTCGTCGGGACCGTTCAATCTGCGCCTCAATAAGTGCATCGGCTACATCGGAAATTCAAATAAGTTTACGCCGGCGCTGCCGACAAGCTGCCCCTACATCGACGAGTCCGCGGTTTCCAAAATGGGCTTCACCGGCGCCTGCGAAAGCTATATCTATTCGCTGGGTTCATGTGAGGTTCCTAACTTGAACAGCGCGCAGGTTCCACAGAACGACTATGCGTGTCGAGATTATCTCGCGAACAATTTCAACTATAAGGCGTGTTTCACGGCGCATGCCGGCGACGCCGATTTTCTCTCAAACGAATGGCGCATTTTTATGGGTTCCAGTCCGCTGGATCAAAACCACGACACCGTGGATCTTTTTGACGGGAACGGATTGCTCGTGGATCAGTACACGTACTAATTTTCATTCCCGGATATGGAAGAGAGGAAAAAGAGAGAAGAGCTGCTTCGCTTGATCAAGGAGAAAGAGCCCGTGGTAGCCAAATTCAATCGCTATATCGGCGGTGGGATTGCCGAGAAACTTCGGAGAATTCTCGCGTTTGGGCCGAACTATGCCGCATTCTATATCCTCAAGGCATTTACCCCCGCTCCCCGCGGGCGATTGTTTTTTGGAAAAAGATTCTTTTCAACCGACGGCGGGACGCACCTCGTTGGTTTTATGCCTGACGTTGCGGAACTAAAATTGACCAAATTTCTCATAAAAAATTTGAAAGAGGATGCTGTTTTTTATGACGTCGGCGCCCACGTTGGATTCTATACTATGCTTGCGGAAGAGATGCTGACGTCCGGAGAAATCCATGCATTTGAACCAAATCCCAAAACCTTCCCGGTCCTTTTTAAAAACACCTCTTCGTTTGGTAATGTGCACGTGAATCAAGTGGCGGTTTCAGACGTCGTGGGCACGGCGGACTTTTACGCCGACCTGAAGAAGCTCTCAACCGGCAGCGGTTTTTATGAAAGCGCCGGTTATAAGAAAGTAACGGTTCGCGCGGTGACGCTCGATGAATACGCAAAAACCCATCGCTCGCCATCGCTTATTAAAATTGACGTTGAGGGAGCCGAGGAAAAGGTTATTCGCGGCGCCCGGCGCATGCTCCAAGAAAAGAACCCTATCGTCATCATCGAAGTGTGGGAAAAAAATAACGACCTCCACAAAAAAGCGATCCGTGAACTTTATAGTTTGGGATACCAATCATATCGGATAACCTCGGAGGGCGACATGACATTATTCGAAAATATGGACCGAAGCACCGACATTGCCCGCGGCATCAGCTTCGACAATTTTGTATTCGTGAAAGAGAAGTAAGAAATGCCTCATTCCTCTCGGCACGGCAATCCTACCCTGATATTCCGAGCGTCGTGAAGAATTTTGTTTTTAAGAAAAGATCCTTCGCTATCGCTCAGGATGACAATGTTTCGCTCAGCATGACAATACTTTTTCTCTCATGCTGAGCCCTGCGCCGGGCTCAGGATAAACTCCGCGAAGAATCTTTTCTCTTTCTGTCATTCTGAACGAAGTGAAGAATCTTTTCTGCTACTGTTGTACTGAACATCGCGGAGCCTGCCTACTTGCCTCACTTTCGCCCTGGCCCACTTCGCCAAATCGCGAGCGAGGTGAGCGAATCGGGCCGGCAGGCAGGAATCCTTTCTTTAAGAAAGATTTAATCCGTCCCAGGCATGATGAAGCAATGGATAAAATCTATTACGTCTACATCATGGCGAATATCCACAATACGGTTTTCTATACAGGCGTTACGAATGACCTCCGGCGGAGAACCGAAGAACATACCTCTTTGGGAGAGCGTGGATTTACGCAAAAATATCACATTACCAAAGTTGTTTGGTACGAGACGTTTTCCGAGCCGATAATGGCCATCGCCGCAGAAAAGAAAATTAAAGGATGGAAGAGGAGCAAAAAGATCGCTCTTATTAAGGATGCAAACCCGACATTTTCCGATCTATTGAAGGAGAGTTGAAAAATTTTCTATTCAAGAAAAGATCCTTCGGCTAACGCCTCAGGATGACCGCGCCAAGCG
>CAZADL010000002.1:51622-56954 GCA_964483915.1 uncultured Candidatus Saccharibacteria bacterium
CTCAGGATGACCGCGCCAAGCGCGGTCACTTTCTCTCCGCGAGCGTCGCTTCGGCCGTAAATTCTCTCCCGCCGCGGAGGACCCTCAATGCTACCCGATCACCAACCTCCAGATTTTCCAAGATATCCTGAATGGGATGGTCGGTATCAAGCTTTCGCCCGTTCATCGCAAGAACAATGTCTTTTTCCTGAATGCCAGCCACGGCCGCCGGGCTTCCCGGAACGACCGCCGCGTCGCGCTCGCTCTCGCGGACAACGAGTGCCCCATAATTCACAGGCAAGCCCATTTTTTTCTGAAGATTTTCGTCAATCATCACGTAGCGCAGACCGAGGAGCGGCCTGCGGACGCGCCCGTATTTTTTGAGATCACCCAGATCGCGCTTTGCGGCGCTTACCGGAATCGCGAAACCGATACTTTGGGCTCCGGAAATAATGGCAACATTTACACCGACCACGCGACCAGCGCCATCCACGAGCGGGCCGCCGGAATTTCCCGGATTGATCGCGGCATCGGTCTGGATAAGCCCTCGCATTTCCTGTTGCGGCGCATCGGGATCTGTTTCTGCGGTAAGAGCGCGCGAAAGGCCCGATACAATGCCGAGGGAAACAGTATTTTTGAACATGCCGAGGGCGTTCCCGATGGCAATAACGCTCTCACCAAGTTCCAGATTCCGCGTGTCGCCGAGCTTCAAAAACGGCAATTTTTCCGCGTCGATTTTAAGGATCGCAATATCATTGATCGGATCGCGAGTCAATATTTTTGCCATGAACCGTCGCCCATCGTTCAAAATAACCGTATATTCTGCGGCGACGTCGTCAATGACGTGTTTATTCGTGAGAACAAGGCCATTGGGATCTACGACGCAGCCCGATCCGCCGCCAACTTCAACCATGTGGCGGTCGTCCGCCATCGCGCTCAATATTTTTATCTTTTTTTCCCGCTCATGGCTTTTCTCGGCATGCCCCGGAATAAAGGGATAGTGCCCTGCGGGCATTTCCCGTTCGATGTCTTCGAGCCGTTTCGCGATGACGATTGAAACCACCGCCGGCATCACTTTCTTCACCGTCGCAATAACGCGCTTTTCGTCCATGGAGATAGTTTAACACACTTTTTCCACATCATGGTCCGCGAAGGCGGACCATCCGTGCTTATGAGAAAAAAGATCGGAAGCACGGATCCTCGCCGGAGTCTGCCCCCGCGTAGGCGGGGGCGAGGACGACCAGGGAAGCGTATAATAACAGGCATGGACATCCCTCATATCCTCATTGTCGGCGCAGGTGAATTGGGCCAGGCGCTCGGCGGCTATTTGCGCGCCAAAGGCGATGATGTTCTCTTTTGGGACATCGATCCTTCAAAAAGTTCCGATAGGCGCCCGCTTCATGAGATGGTCCCTTTGGCGAACTTCGTTTTCCTTTGTGTGCCGTCGTGGGCGATACGGAGTGTGCTCTCCAAAGCAGGGCCAGCGTTGCGGCCGCAGACGGTGGTGGCCGCTTTTTCAAAAGGGATGGACGCTTCCCACGGACGCACAACCGGGGAACTGCTGCCGGAACTTTTACCCAAACATCAACCGTTCGTTGTGGTCGGTGGGCCGATGCTCGCGGCAGAGATTGCGGCAGGAGGAAATGCCGCTGCCGTTTTTGCTTCGCCCGACGGATCCGCCGCGGAAAGTGTCGCGAATATTTTTCGGTCGCCGAACTTCGCAGTTGAGATATCGAGCGATGCGATAGGCGTTTCTTTGGCCGGAGTTTTAAAAAATATTTATGCGATTGCCCTTGGAATCGCGGACGGCCTCAATCTTGACGGCAACGCGAAGGGCTGGATCGCGGCGCGCGCGGTCCGTGAGATGCAGGGCATCGCCCGCGCACTCAAGATTGATGGTGCAGCGATTCTCGGCACCGCAGGGCTGGCGGATTTCCTCTCGACGGCGTATAGTCCCTATTCACGGAACCGCGAGATCGGCGACGAGATCGTAAAAAACGGAAAATGCAACCTGAAAGGAGAAGGCACCGCTTCGCTTCCGCCGCTCATCGCGCGGCTTGGTCCGCGCGCCGGGCAATTTCCCTTACTGAACGCCATAAAAAGCATCGCCATCGATTGCAAACCCGCGAAACCCATTATGGACGCCTATTTATGGGCCAAAGATTAAAAAAAGATTAAGTAATATTTGACAGGTCGATGTGACTTGGTAAGATAGAAACGTAATCACGACGAAAAGCACTGCTTAGGGTACCGTCCCTAAGTGGGGCTTTTTATATTATGGTATGAAAGCAACATTTTCGTGTCGCTTAAAAAATATACTTTCCCCTCGGCTGCCTTTTTTAGCAATCCGGAATATTTTTTCTGATTCGGCACAATAACACTTCCTAATTTTCCATTCTTGTTCAAATAGCGCACGAGGCACGCAAAGTCCCCGTCGCCGCTCACAATAATCGCCCTGTCGTAGTTTCCATAATCGACCATTGCTTGTAGCACAAGCTCTGCATCAATATTGCCTTTTATAATGCCAGTTCCATAGATATAGGCCTGCTTAAAGATTAGTGAATAACCATATCTCTCGAGTGCATCATAGAGCTGGATGTTCCCTGGCAGATAACCGATAAAAAGATAAGCCCTGGTTATACTATATTTTTCCTCGAGATAAATTCTAAATTTTCTGAAATCCAGCCGCCATCCAAGCTCTCGGACGCCGAGATTTACATTCTGGCTGTCAATAAAAGCGTAATGGTTTCCTTTGTGCCGCATGCGAACATGCTGTCATCCCGGAAATTAAAAATTTCTAAAATATTTTTTGACGTAAGCTTCGGAAAGATTATAAAGATACCCGATAAGATGAAAAAAATTGCTTACGCAGAGATTGCGGAGATTATTGAAAATATGCTCCAAAAATCGGGGCGGGTTCTCGAGAATATTGAATTTGTTGTCGGCGTGAGCCGCGGCGGCCTGTTTCCGGCGATGGTCATAGCAACCAAGATGATCAGGCCGCTCGTCATCGCATATATCGACAAGCAGGACAATGTTTATCTCGACCGCGCGGAATGGATCCGCGGCAAAAAGGTGCTTCTGGTGGATGATATCGTGAGGACGGGGAAAACGATGAGCAAAATCAAAAAGCTTCTTCTCGAAACGGGTGCATCTTCCGTGGCGACGGTTGTGGCATATTATTTGGCAGGAGCGGAACACGTCCCTGATTACGGGGAAATGATTGATGGGGACATTGAATTTCCGTGGGACGAATAATGCTAGAACCTGTCTCAAGAATCCTCCGCCCGCGATTTTTGAGACAGGTTCTACAACTACGGTACAATTTTTTATGCGGGCCGAGGGCAACAAAAAAATATGCCTCACTATCGATTTCTCGATAAATGGCGCGAAGATCGCCCGCGATGTTTATGCTTCGGTAGCCCGCATACGTTCCGCGCAGAGGATGGTTATTGAGCATCGAATCGAAAGGATTGGCTCCGAAGGCCATCAATCGGCCGTCGCATTTTTCTTTTTCGGCGGGCCGTAAAGAAGCGTACGACCTCTCAAAATCTCGATGGAAAAGCAGTTTCATCTCTGCGCGGCACGGAGGCGTGAAATGGCGGCCTTGGGCGAAGCAAACGGCCCGCTTACGTTCCGGCTTGCCCCAAGATCCTCTTCTGCGCGACCGATGATCTCTGCGAGCGCCGGTGTCATGCCGGGAACCGCGGAAAAACTTACCTCGCGATTTCTGATGAATTCTTTAAGATAAGCATTTACCACGGTGCTGAGGGGAACTCCCAATTCTGCGGCGAGGGCTTTTGCCTGATCGCGCACTTCCTCATCAGCTTTGATATTGATGATTTTTTTCATAATCTGAAGTATATACAACGGTTTTTATATGTCAAGCGCCGCAACGGCGCGCGACAATATTCGGCTATTCTGATAGAATATAACAGTAAATTTTCTTATAGCTACATGGTTGAAAGAATTCGCAAAAAAGCGCTCGTGACCGGCATTGCGGGGCAGGACGGCAGTTACCTCGCCGAATTATTGCTCGAGAAAGGATACGAGGTCCACGGTTTGGTGCGTCGCACGGGCGTCGAAAATAATGAAACCAGGATGTCGCGGATCATGCACATCCTCGGAAGCGTGACTATCCATCACGGGGACATCACAAATTATCCGACGGTTTGGAAGTTGGTCGATGCCATCAAGCCGGATGAGATATATCACCTTGCGGCACAAAGCCAGGTCGCTGTTTCTTTTGAGGACGACTTTGGTACCGTGAACACCAACATCAATGGCACGCACTATCTTCTGTCCGCCGTAAAAGAGCTGGCGCCGAAGTGTAAATTTTATTTTGCGGCGACGAGCGAGATGTTCGGCAAAGTTCTCACGACGCCGCAAAACGAACAGACGCCGTTCAACCCCGTGTCTCCGTATGGAATCTCCAAGGTGGCGGGATTTTACCTCACCAAAATGTTCCGGGAAGCATACGGAATTTTTGCTTGTTCCGGAATTCTATTCAACCACGAATCTCCCCGCCGCGGATTTGAATTTGTAACGCGGCGCATAACGCTCGCAGTCGCGGCGATCAAAGACGGAACACAGAAAGAATTGAAATTGGGAAATCTTGACGCGAAGAGGGATTGGGGCTTCGCGCCCGATTACGCCCGCGCCATGTGGCTTATGCTGCAACAGTCCAGGGCCGATGATTACGTCATCGGCACCGGGGAGAACCATACCATAAGGGAATTTTTGGACATCGCGTTCGGGTGTGCCGGTTTAGATTGGCATGAATTCGTGAAGACAGATGCTTCGCTCTTGCGGCCGACGGACGTCGCGACGCTTTTGGCGGATAGCGGCAAGGCGCAAAAAGTTCTCGGTTGGGCGCCGAGTATTTCATTCAGAGAGTTGGCGGAAATGATGGCGAAAGCGGACTTGGGCAAGATTTCGACGGCATGAAAAGGATAACTGATGCAATAAAAATCAGGTTGCTTGCGTGACAATTTTTCTTTGAAGGAAGACTGTCGTTTGCGCAGGCTTATGCCGCGACACTCCCCTCTTTTATGAGGCCGAAGAGCGACATGGAGACGGTGCTTTTCGGAAATAAATTCACGATCCCTCGGGGCGACATTATTGAGTTTATTGTCACCGTCAAGCAAATTGTTCTGTCCAATCAATACCATATCGAGCTTATGAAAGACGGAGACATTGTCATCGACGCGGGAGCGAATATGGGAATTTTTTCCGCACTCGCAGTATTTTCTCATCCGTAAAGTACACCGAAAAATCATCGTACCATAGCTTTGAACGGTTTGTATTTTTCGACCTGCATCTTCTTCGCCGCCGCGAGGTGGGTCTCGGCCAG
>CAZADL010000003.1:0-51777 GCA_964483915.1 uncultured Candidatus Saccharibacteria bacterium
GCGGAGCGCGGCCGCCGTGCGGTCGCGCGGAGCAATCCTTTCAAATCGCGAAGTTTCTATTGGCGGAAAGGGAGGGATTCGAACCCTCGGTACCTTGCGGTACACAGTCTTTCCAGGACTGCCGTTTAAACCACTCACGCACCTTTCCCCGCCTCAAAGCTTAATCCAAAAAATCTGCCTCGGCAATCTGATATAAGGAAAAATTATCGGCTCATACGCTGCCGCCCATTTTTTGGAGCGCCGCAATTCGCTCAGCGATCGGGGGGTGGGTCATAAATAATTTGTGCCACCATGAGGTCTCACTCCCCTTGAACGGATTGTCGATCCACAGGTGCGCGGTAGAATCCTTCGCTGACTTCATGGGAACGGTATCCGCCTGAATCTTCCGGAGCGCGGAGATAAGCCCTTCGGGATAGCGCGTAAGGAGCACACTCGAAGCGTCAGCCAACGCCTCCCGGCGCCGCGAGATCGCAAGCTGGATAAGCACCGTGCCGATCGGCGCAAGGATGGAAAGCACGATCGCCACGATAAAGAATATTTCCCCCGCTTCACTATTATTGTTGCCGCGCCGCCCGCCCATGCCGCCAAAGAAAAGTGACCGGAGAAAAATGTCGGCGATGAGCGATATGATGCCGGCCAAAACTGCTGCGACGGTCGAAACAAGGATGTCACGGTTGCCCACATGAGAAAGTTCGTGCGCGAGAACACCCTGCAGTTCCGTTTTATCAAGTTGTTGTAGCGCCCCCGCCGTTACCGCAACCGCGGCGTGCTTCGGGTCGCGGCCAGTCGCGAAAGCGTTGATCTGCATCTCGGGCGTCATATAGAGCTTTGGCATTGGCAAGCCCGCGGTGATCGTCAAATTTTCAACGATGTTCCAAAGATCCGGATTGTCGGTTTTTTGAATTTCCTGCGCACGGGCGAGAGAGAGCGCAATCTTCGCCGAAGAATAATAACTTATGAGCGCGTAGACGATGCTGAAAATGCCGGCGAACATGATAAAGCTCGGATCGCCATACGCCATCGTGAGCGAATATCCGAGACCGAGGATTATCACAAAGAACACGGCGAAGAGAAGCCATGTTCGGCGGATGTTTTGAGATTGGTATTGATAGAGATTAGCCATGGAAAATAGACGACTACTGATGTCGCCCTCGCGGAGGCGAGGGTCCGTGCTTTAAAAAAATAGCGGGAGCACGGATTCTCCGCCTTTGCGGAGGACGACAAAAAATCAGAACTTCACTTGTACCGACTCGCGCTCCGCGTCCGTCATGTCGCCGCCGAAGAAATCCATTTGTTTGAAACCGAATATACCCGCGATGATGTTCGACGGGAACGCTTGGATTTTTGTGTTCAGGTCGCGCACCATACCGTTGTAGAACCGGCGCGCTGCTTGGATTTTGTCTTCCGTGTCAGTCAGTTCGTTCTGTAAGTTCAAGAAATTTTCGTTCGCCTTAAGCTGGGGATAATTTTCCGCAACCGCGAAAAGTGATTTCAGGGCGCCGGATAAATTATCCTCCGCGCCCGCTTTGGCGGGACCAGTCGCCTGCATTGCCTGCGTCCGCGCCGCTGTCACTTTTTCAAACACACCCGCTTCGTGCGCCATATATCCTTTCACCGATTCCACCAAGTTCGGAATAAGGTCGTACCGGCGCTTCAGTTGGACATCGATGTCCGAAAATGCTTCCCGCGCCTGATTCCGCGTGCGGATCAGCCCGTTGAACGCCCCGATGAGCCAGAGCACCACAACCACAACCACCACCCAAATTATTATGGTAATCATGGTTTGAAGTATAGCAGATTTACCGTTTTCTTTCCAATTTCTTCAACTTGATCTGCGTGGCGCGTTCGGCATCCATGCGCGTCAAGGGCGGATCGCCGCTTTGATTTACAAATTGCATTGCGCGGCCAAGGCGCGGGTGAACTTCGGTCAGCAAACGGTGCATCTCCTGGCAAATTTTCCGATAACCGGGATGTCCCTGCGGCGACGTGCGGAGCTCCAAGAGATGGAATGCCTCACGGGCGTTCATAATAAACCGGTAGCGAAGTTTGTGGCCGAGAAGCGTCGCGTATTGTGATTCTTCTTCAAATCCCGCCGCTCGCAACGATGCCCATAATTTTTCCGAAATCGCGAAACATTCTTTGAATTGCGCCTCGAATCCGGTCTCTTTAATAAGCTCCGGAACATCATAGCCATATTTCACGGTGAGGTTCTGCCATTCCCATGCATCCACGATACGGTGGCGTTGGAGGTCGCGGAACGTGCCGTAATCGGCGACGATCTCCCACTTGTAATGTGCTTCTTCAAGCGCCCGGCCTGGTTTGTGCCGGCGGTTCAAGCGGTGACCAATATACGTGGTGAATGCTTCTTCCTTTCGACTGGCCGGCCACGATGCGATCTCGCGTCGAAGCTCTGCCTCTGAAAATTCGCTCGTTTCAAAAAACATTCCCGGCAGAAGTTCTCGTTCGTCCTTCGGCGAGTAATCAATAAGTCGAACCTCTTGGGAAAAATCGTTACTTTCCTTCGCGAGATATTTTTTCACAAATTCACGGAGTTTATGCTTTGTTTCCTCAAGATACATCACCCACGCAAGTCCCCGCTCCGGCAGATCGGCACGTTTAAGAAATTCACCGATAACCTTGCGGGATTCACGAAGCAAGAGCCGTCCGGTCTCGTTCGATTCCTCGAGCGGATCAGCGAGGAGCCGCCGCACCATCGCCTCCATCGCCTGCGAAGACGCAACGATGCCGACGGTCGATTTCGTAGCCACCGGCAGGGTCGGCCGCGTGGCATCGCATGCCTGCGCGCGCGTGGCGCCGAGCCATGCGGTCCGTTCCGTTCTTTCAACCGGTTCCGGATTCTTCTTACGGACGTAATCCGTCACACTGCGGACAATCTCGGAATAGAGCGAGAATATTTTATCAAGCGACGTGCGATATCCTTTTTTAAGCTCGTCCGGCAGGTTCCGCGGTGTGAAATATTTGTAATTTCCGTGAGTATCCTTCTTGTCGTAATAGATGTAACGCGTGGACTGCTCAAGATATGAGGCGAGGCGGCTCCATTCTATTTTTTTGGTGAGCAGGTTGGATGCATCTTCCACGACCGTAGCGATCGTGATGAGTTGTTGGACCGAATCATCGCCATACGCCGTAACGATCCGATCAAGAAGATCTCCCGCGCCTTCCTCGCCCGTCGTGGCAAATTCGTCAAGATAAATCTCACGCAGGTCGCTCCCGCGACGCGAGAGCCGTGCCATAGCCGCCGCCGCAAGAAGCGGGGACGACTCACTCGTAAACGCATAGATTGATCCCTCCGTATCGGTCACTATCTTTTTTAAATGCGCCTCACCTTCCGGCGTGATGTGGATGCTGCCGTCTTCATTTTTCGCGACGTATGGATTTTGTTTTTTCTCCGGCATAAATTTTATATTGATTACATTGTAACAGAAAATTTTCGCCGTTTTTGTTCCTTTATAAAAAGGTTGCTCGATGAACGTCGCATGGTCCATGTTTTCTCAGCGCCTTATAATGCATTTTCGTGCCGTAGCCTTTGTGTTTCTCAAAACCGTATGCCGGATATTTTTTTGCCAAACGGACCATGAAGCGATCGCGCGTGACCTTTGCGACGATAGAAGCGATGGCGATTGCTCGGATTTTTTCATCGCCCCGAATGACCGTTTTCACGGTCATTCGCCCTGAGCGAGCGTAACGAGTCGAAGGGTTTTTTCCACCGTTGCCCAAAAACAACCCTCCGTCGAGAAAGATTCGGGTTTTGGCGGCTAGCGATTTGCGATTGGCGATTAGTTTTTTATACGCTTTTAGTGCCGCGAGGTTCGCGGCGCGTGAGATGTTCATTTTTTCAATTCGGTGCGGGTAGACACGCGAGACCGCAAATTCAATCGCCGGGTTTTCCTTAAAATACGCGAGCCACGCCATGCGTTGTTTCGGAGAAAGTTTTTTTGAATCGCGCAGTTTGCCGAGCTTATAGACCTGGGTTCCGGCTTTCGCCGGAACGACACTTTTAATCAGCGCTGCCGCGACGACGACTGGTCCTGCCAAGGCACCTCGCCCAACCTCATCAATGCCGATTACGCATCTCTTCATAGCGAAACGATCCCTCCTTTTTCTTTTAAAAATCCCTCACGCGAAAGCATACTTACCGCTCTTATGATTCGATCTCTTGGTCGCAGGATCGCCTTTTCTAAACTTTCGACGCGTATCTTTTTGTGGGCGATCATAAGCCGGAGGATCTTCCCGCGAATTTCGCGGTCGGAGCCGGAAAATTTTGATTGCCGCGCATAATGCGCGCTCCGGCGATTGGGATTCGTTTTTGCCGTCGCGCCGAGCATCGCGCCGTAGTCCATCAAGGCGAAATACCATGCTCGGGGATTCTTACGGTTGAGTGTCTCCTCGATAAGTGGCAAAATCTCGCGATCACGAACGCCTTTTCTTATTGAAAAAAAGAAATGAATGAAAACGCGGCGAATGTTGGTCTCAATAAAAACATCCGGCTTGTTCCACGAGAACGCGCGAATGGCACCCGCGGTATATGGTCCTACGCCCGGAAGCGATTCAAGGGTTTCTCGTCCTTGCGGTAGCTCCCCGCCATATCTTTTCATGACGATTTTTGCAAGTGCTCGTACGGCCAGTGCGCGGCGGTTATAGCCAAGCCCTTGCCAAGCATGGAGCACATCGCTTTTTTTCGCATTCGCGAGCAAATGAAAGTTCGGGAATCTTTTAATGAATTTTTCATAAAAAGTTTGTACCCGTTCCACCTGCGTTTGCTGCAGCATGATCTCTGAGATCAGGATCCGATACGGATCCCGCGTAGAACGCCACGGGAGATTCCTGCCTGACGCTCGATAATATTTGGAAATAGTTTTTCGGAATGTTCCACGCGACACCATGCGTCCACCTTAGCATCGGCGACTAAGTTCAACAAGTTTCATGACGGCGACCTCAGCGAAAACGGGCTTCACTTGCGCGAGCAAAGAGAAAAAATGGCGGGTATCCGTGATCGTGGAGGAAACAAGCGAAGGGTTCTCATTCTGCGCGACCGTGAGTTTGAGTCGCTCAGAATGAAAACCCGACGCCAGTTGACAAAACAAACGATAGTATGGTAGAGTTTCCCCAATGTAAGTGTTCTTAGTAGGTTTCAGCTTGCGTGCCCTTTTGGGTTCATCTTGAAATTCGAGATTGATTCCGGGACATAGAGTAAAGAAGCAGAGGAGAAGGAGGTCGGCTTACAGAAAAGCAATCTAAGTTAGATGGCAAAAAAATTATACGTGGGAGGTTTGCCGTATTCCACGACGGATGACGAGCTTCGCGAAGCGTTCGCGAAAGCCGGCGCCGTCGCAACGGTCACGATCCTCATGGACAAAATGACGGGCCGCTCGCGCGGTTTCGGTTTTGTCGAGATGGAGAATGACGAGGACGCCGCAAAGGCGATCGACATGTGGAACGGCCAGGACTTCGGCGGCCGGAAGCTTACGGTCAATGAAGCAAAGCCTATGGAGCCCCGTGCTCCCCGCTCCGACAACGGTGGTGGTGGCTATGGCGGCGGAAACCGCCGCAGCTGGTAACGCCGCGTTCGGTACAACAAAAATCCCAGCCGAGGCGGGGATTTTTGTTTGCGTGTCGATAGAGAGATGTCCGTTCTGCGGGACTTGAACTCACAGTCCCGCAGAACGGACATCTCTCTTCCATAAAAAATCCCCTGTCGGATAAAATATTTTTGAATACCTCACTTAAAGATAGAAATTATTTCCGGAATCCGGAACTGATGATCATATCAAGCAATGTCGGGAATGGAATTCCGGCGGCAGCTGCTGCCTTCGGCAACAAACTCGCCTCGGTCATTCCAGGAATCGTATTGGTTTCCAAAATATAAAATTTTCCGCCCTTCAAAATGAAATCCGAACGGGACATGCCACGACATCCGAGCGCAATATATGCTTGCACGGCAAGCTTCTGAATTTCCCCGATCTGCTTCGCGGAAATCCTTGCGGGCGTAATTTCCAAACTGCCGCCCGTTGCATATTTCGCATGGTAATCAAAAAACAAAGCTGATTGCGGAACGATCTCGGTCGGCGGCAACGCAAATGGATTCCCCGCCTCGTCCTCTATGACGCCACAGGTAACCTCTTTCCCTTTTATATACTTTTGAACCATAACTCGCCTGCTCTCACCGAACGCTTTTTTGAGCGCCGTGGCTATTTCTTTCTTCGTTTTCACGATTGAAACGCCGACGCTCGATCCGCCGTTGACCGGCTTCACGACGACCGGAAGCGAAACGCCGCTTATTCGCGCCATCCGTTTTTCAATGATAACATACGGCGGAACGCGCAGACCGATCGCCGAATAGATAACGTTCGACATCTCCTTATCCATCGCAAGCGCAGATGACATGACGCCCGCACCGCTGTAGGGCAAACCCAGCCATTCAAGGAGCGACTGGATCCGGCCGTCTTCCCCAAAGATGCCATGAAGCGCGACGAACACAAAATCAAATTTCTCGCGGCTTATTTTTTGGATGGCGGTGCCGATATCCACCGATTTTTCTTTTCCGAATTTCCATGTCCCGTTTTTCCCGATAATGACAAGATGCGCGTCGTATTTCGCCGCATCAAGATTCTTGACGATCATCCGCGAGGTTGCGAGCGATACCTCGTGCTCCGACGACAATCCTCCACCGATTACCAACATTTTCAATTTTTTTCGAAAAGGCAAACGTCGTTTAATCATAATTTCATAATATCAGATGTCGCGGGAAACAAAAAAATGATGTGGTTTTTAAAATTATGATAGAATGATGTCATATGGAAATCGCGCTTTTTGCTGTCATTGTCGTCCTCTTCGCCGTCATCGCATGGCGGTTATTTATGGCGCCAAAACCGAAACAGGATAACCAATCGCTTATCCTCCTGCAAAACCAGATGCAGGCAGAACAGAAACAGCTCCAAGAACGGCTCGGTGAGCTCACAAAAATGCTCGACGTGCGGCTTGGCGATTCAACGAAAACCATGCTCGCGCAATCCGACAAGAGCGTGCAGATCGTGCGCGAGATCACGAGCGAGATTACAAAAGTGCAGGAGGGGCAGAAACAGATGATAACGCTGAACGACCAGCTGAAAAACTTGAACGATATTTTGACGAATACCAAGCAACGCGGCGTGCTCGGCGAATATTATCTTGAAACTGTCCTCAAAAATGTTCTCCCGCCCGGAGCGTACCAACTACAATATCCGTTCAAGGATGGCACGAAAGTTGACGCTGTGATTTTTTACGAAGATCACGTCATCCCTATCGATTCCAAGTTCAGTTTGGAAAATTACAACCGCTTGGCCACCGCAACGTCCGATAATGAACGTGAACAATACGAGGATGCGCTTCGGAACGATCTGAAAATGCGCATTGACGAAACCGCGAAATATATCAAACCGGCCGAAGACACCGTGAATTTTGCCTTTATGTTCATCCCATCCGAAGCGCTCTACTACGATCTTCTTGTAAATAAGGTCGGCTCCGCCGCCGAGCGTGACCTTATTCAATACGCTGCCGAGAAACGCGTCTATCCTGTTTCCCCAACGACCTTCTACGCTTATCTCCAGATGGCGCTCCAGGGACTCCGCCAGATCGAGATCAACAGGTCCGCAGAGCAAATCCGAAAAAATGTCGGGGAGCTTCAGAAACATCTCGCGCGCTATGAAGAATATCTTGAGAAGATCGGTACGCATCTCGCGACGGCCGTGAACGCCCACGCGACCGCTACCAAAGAATTCGGAAAAATAGACAAAGACATTGTGCGTATTGCCAGCACGGAAAAGGAAACTCTTTCGGGCAAAAAGGAAGACGCCGGCGAAAGATAGCTTCTAGTTCTTGAGATAACGCCGGACCGCGATAAAACTGGAGAATGCGCCGAGCACGACACCGAAGAGCAGGTTATAGAGAAAGAGCGAGAAGAAGTGGGACAAGAAATAATGGAAAAGATTCATCCCGGGGATGAAGACATTGAGGTACGGATCCACAACAAAAATAATAGGCGTGGAAATCACGAGCGCGAGAATGGCGGCGATCGCGCCACAGAGCGTTCCTTCCACAACGTATGGCCCGCGCACGAGCGCGTTTGAAGCTCCCACGACACGCATCACCCCGATTTCTTCGCGGTTTGAATAGATCGCAAGCCGGATCGTGTTGAAAACAACCAGTCCCGCAAGAAAAGCGAATACGATCATCACGATCGCCCCGCCGACCTCCACGGTCCGAACGATGCGTGCCAAACGGTCAATGACGCTTTGGTTCTGGGTATAGCTCACTGAATCGATATACTGCGAAAGATCGCTGGAGTTCAGGTAATCGGCAATGGCGCCGTACTGGCTTGGATTTTTTGCTTTGACATTCAGGGAAGCCTCGAGCGGATTGGAATCGAGCTCGTTCACCGCCTGCGTAATGGTCGTATCTTGGGCGTGATTTTGTTTGAACGTGGCGAGTGCCTGATCCCGCGAGATATAGTTCACGCTCTGCACTTCCGGCAACCCTCCAAGCGATTGCTGGATGCTTAAAATCTCGTCCTCGGGCGTATTGGTGTTGAAATAGACGCTGATGTCGATCTTATCTTCAATGGACGCGGCTGCGCGGCTCGTCACGACGCCGAAGAAAATAAGCCATGCAAAAACGAGCAGGGCAAGCGTCATAATGATAACCGTGACCGTTGTGAGCCAGCCGTTCCGCCAAAAATTCTTGAAGCCGAAATGGAAAATTCTGGAGATAATGGTAAACATAGTTGTTTATACTAGTATATACTTTCCTTTTTCTTCGTCGCGGACGATCCTGCCGCGGTCAAGCGTTATCACGCGGCGCTCCAAGCTGTTGATGACTTCTTTGTCGTGTGTCGCGAGAAGCACCGTCGTGCCGAGTTCGTTGATCTTTTCAAGCAGTTTGATGATCTCAAACGTGTGAAACGGGTCAAGGTTGCCGGTCGGTTCGTCGGCAATCACGACCTCCGGGCGATGAACCATCGCGCGCGCGATCGCGACCCGTTGGCGCTCGCCGCCGGAAAGCTGGTGCGGAAAATTTTTCATTTTGTCGCCGAGGCCGACCATGTCGAGCACCTGTGGCACCAATTCCTCGATCTCACGCTGGGGACGGCCGGAAACTTCGAGCGCGAACGCGACGTTCTCATAGGCGTTCTTGGTGGGCAAGAGCCGAAAATCCTGAAAAACGACGCCGATATGCCGCCGGAACGAAGGAAGTTCTTTATCGAGCAACTTATTAACCTCATACTGGCCGAAGAAAACGCGTCCCCTGGTCGGTTTGTCCTCCCCGATCAAAAGCTTGATAACCGTGGACTTGCCGGCTCCGGAACGCCCTGCAAGGGAAACAAATTCTCCAGGATTCACTTCAAAGGTGACGTCCTCGAGCGCCGTCTGTTCTCCGCCGTTAAATTTTTTCGAAACTCCTTGAAAAACGATCATAACGATACGTATATCGTACCACGCTCTTTCTCGGTTTTCAATATGCCAGAAATAAAAAGCGGGTTCCAAAGAAATCTTGGAGCCCGTTAAGAGCTATATTCATCGAAAAAAAACTATTTCTTGCGCTTCTTGGGGCGCGTCCACCATTCTTTGAGGAGCTACAGTTCTACGTTCTCATACTTTTTTCTTTTTGGGAACAGGAGCTTAAACCGAAACAGATTCTGCTTATCCAGTTGCTCCTGAACATATTGATCGTACTTCGCGGCGAGGATGAGGCGAGCTTCTTCGAAACTGCACGGGAATCCCAAAAGATCGTGATAAGCTTGCTCCTTATGCTTTGGAACGCGGAGGATGAACGTTCCTTTCTCATGGTATCGTCTCGGTGGCACGTGATGGTTGATAAGCATCCGTTACCTTTCTAATCTAATGGATTTGAACTGCCTCCATTATTACCGAACTTGCAAAAGAATACAAACGGGAACACATGTTCATAACCCGAGCTTGGTGAATAATGCAATGCATTTTTCTGTCATTCCCGCGCAGGCGGGAATCCAGATTCATTGGATTCCTGGATTCCGGATAGCCCTGCTGGGCTTCCGGAATGACAATATTCACCAAGCTCAACCCAACAACTTGAAAATATATCCTCTTCCTTTTAGGATAAGGGCATCGCGCGCTTAGCTCAGTGGTGGAGGACAAAACGAACATCTCGTTTTGTCCGTTTACATCCCACCGGATTGCCAATATTATTTAAAATATCGGACGGTTAGCTCAGTGGTAGAGCGCTTCGTTTACACCGAAGGGGTCGCTGGTTCGATCCCAGCACCGTCCACATAGCGAAAATCCGGCGGGATACCGAGTAGGTCCGGGGTCCAATCCCTCGAGCGCGCACCACCGAAATAATTTCACATCGTTCGCGACACGAAGAAAATGACGAGGCCAAGCGCGACGAAGATTGCGGAAATGATCCAAAAGCGCATCGTTACCTGAGATTCGGGCCACCCGAGGGCCTCAAAATGATGATGGATCGGCGTCGAGCGGAATATCTTCTTCCCGTGGCGTAATTTTTTGGAAGCAACTTGGATGATAACCGAGAGCGACTCAAAAACCAGAATCACCGCGAAAAACGGCAGAAGGAGCGCCGTGTTCGTGAGCATGGCGACGACCCCGATCGTGATGCCGAGGGACATGGAACCCGTGTCCCCCATCATAAACTTCGCCGGATAAATGTTGCTCCAAAGGAATGCGAGGAGCGCTCCAATCATGATGCCGCAGAACGCCGCGAGGTCATAGCGGTGGAGCGCGAAAGCAACGGTGGCAAGCGCGAGAAACGTAAAAAGTGAGACGCCGCCCAAAAGCCCGTCCAAGCCATCGGTTTCGTTCGCGGAGAATGCCGACGCGAAAATGATAAAAACGAAAATAGGGACATACCAGACACTCACTTCAACGTTGCCGAAGAAGGGCACGTTCAAAACATCCCACCCGAGGCGAAAATAGAACCACCAGGCGCCGACCAAAGCCAGCCCCGCGTAAACGACAGATTTATATTTGACTCGGAGGCCGCCTCCCGGCGCGCCGCCAACGTGGAGCACGCCAAACCAATCATCAATGAACCCGAGGATCGCCGCGATCGCGAGAGCCGCAAGCGGCAGATAGGTCTCCGGACGGCTGATGAAATTGAACCAGTGCCACGTGCCGTCAAAAAAAAGGCTCATGATGCCGAAGAACGCCGCAAGTATAAAAACGGTTCCCCAAATAACGACCCCCGCCGCGGTCGGCACTCCTTCCTTGTTTTTGTGCAATGCGTAGAACACCGGCGCCTCCTTGGCTTCGCGCAGATGTTTTCCGAACCGATATTTTTTGAGCACCCGAAACCAGATCGGCGTGAGAATGAGCGCCACGACGAACGATATCGTAGTCAGGATGATGATCCTTACCGTTTCGGCAATGATGGGGTTCATACTCTGAAATTTTCCGTAAACCAGTTATAGAGCGTTTGCGTATCCGCGAACCGCGTGCCGTCATCCGTCCCAAGCACGATGACGATGACCGGATGCCCTCCGTAAGAAAAAATGGAAAGGAGATTTCCGTTCGCTTGATCCGTATAACCGGTTTTTCCCCCGATGAAATCCGCTTCGCCGGCAAACTCGTTGATGTTTTCCACAGCTACCCGATTTCCCGAGCTGATCTCGGTAACCGTGGCCACGGGCGTCCGCGTAACCGTAAGTATCTTTGGATAATCGTCGTAAATCTTTTGCGCAAGGAGCACGAGATCGGCCGCGGTCGACTGGCTTCCGATCGCAAGGCCCGACGGATCCACATAGTGGGTGTCGACCATTCCCCACGCCGCCGCCCGCGCATTCATCTCGGTTATAAATTGTGTCCGGCCGTAGGCACTCGCAAGGGCTTCCGCGGCAACGTTTGACGACGGCAGGAGAAGGATTTTCAAAAGATCGGCGACGGTGTACGTATCGCCGATACGGAGCGTCTTTTCTGAAGGATCGGCATTAAAAGCTTCCTTGGTGATCGTTATTTTTTGAGCAGAACTCAGTTTATCAAGCGCCACGGTCGCCGTCATAAGTTTTGTGATAGAAGCGAGTGGCCAGCGTTCTGCCACATTCTCGCTCATAAAGCGCGCGCCGCTCGCAAGATCTGCAACAAGCGCTACTTCCACCGCGAGAGAGGGCGACGGAGCGTCGTGGACGCGGGAAAAGGTGGAATTCGCAACGTTCCCCACGAGGGCGACCGAGACGGCGCCCGTCACGATCGGCGCCGATGATTTTGTCGGCAAGGTCTCTGAAACAGCCCCGGCGCGTGCCGCATTGCTCGCTCCATCTGCGGGCGACGAAGAGGTTTCTCTCTGGGAAACAACATCCAAAGAAAGCGCAGGGAGAACAAAACGTGGGACCGCGCTGGAGGAAGAAGCCGCGGCCGCACCCATACTGCCCGTGGCGACGAAATACAGGTGCGGATACACCGCGCGCGAAAAAAGCGCGATAACCACCATAACTCCCACGAAAGCTATTTTGCCGGAATAATTTTTGGTCATGTCGCTCCAAGCTCTTCCGTCGGTCCGTGTTCCGCCATATCGAATACTTTCAAAAGTTCCTGGAATTTTGAGAAGTCGGGAAGGTCTTCTTTTTGTTGTATACCCAAATGCTTCATGGCGTCAAAGGTAAGTTGGTATAAAAATCCCGCCGCATGCTCCGGATCGGGAGAGCGCTCGACGAGGCCCCGGATCATGAGACTGCGGAGAATAAGAGACGAGTTCACGCCGCGGAGATATTCGATGCGCATGCGCGAAATAGGGCCGAGATAGGCAATGATCGAAAGCGCTTCCAGGCTGGCCGGCGTGAGATCTTCGGTCAACTCTTCTTTCACAAAGTTTTCCAGGATCGTATGCCACTCCGGTTTCGTCGCAAGCTGGACTTTTTCGCGGTCGGCGATAAGCTCGATGCCACGCGGAGAATCGCTCAAATGGCGTTTCAGTTCGCCCGCAAGCGTTTCGGCTTCCCCTTTTTGGATATTGAGAACCGCCGCGATCTTCTTATAGGTGACCGGTTCGCCGTGTATGAAGAGCAGGGCTTCCAGCGCCGCGATGTTTTTTTCAAGATTTGCCATGGTCATTTTTTCTTCACTATTATATCAGAAAAAATTCCGTTTTGCGTGAGCGCGACCTGTTCCTCGCGGGCAAGATGCAGGACGGCCAAAAAAAGCAGGATAATATCGCTGCGAGACATGTTTTTGGAGCGGCTCGATATCTCAATATTGCCTTCCCGCTCGATCCGCGCCAAAACCTCGGCAATTTTTTCTTCGAGCGTCACTATTTTCCCCGTGATGGTTTTGGTTTCAAGCTCGTATCGTTTGATGGTTTCAAGGATCTGGCCCAAAGCCGCAGCGAGCGCCGGAATCGCCACGCTGCCTCCCGGATAAAACACTTTGGCCCGCGCCGCGAGCCCGCCCCCTCGGCCAAGAAAATACGGTCGGCTATACGAATGGTGTCCGTCACGCCATAATTTGAGGACATTGCGCAGCGCCGGTTTCAAGGATTGATATATTTTGAGCCGCCCTTCCAAATCTTTGATATCCGCCTCCTCTTCTTTGGTGAGTGAGAGTCCCGGCAAGAGATATTTGGATTTCAGGAATATGAGTTTGCTCGCTACCGCGATGAAATCAGCGACCAAACGCAGGTCTTCGCGGAAAGCCGCCGCAATTCCATAATCCATTTTGTCTATGACGTGCGCCGCAGGCCTGATCTTTTTGATATAACGCAAAAAATCTTCCGTGACGTGGGCCATGCTTACCTCACTTACATCCATTTTTTGGGCTTCAATGAGCTCAAGCAGCTTTTCGAGCGGTCCGCTGAATTTTTCGGTTTTCAGTTCGTAGGGCATGTGAGTTGAGATTCTTGAGGTCCGGCCTCTATTTATCGAGGCCGGACCTCGATAAATCTATTTTGGGTCGAGTGCCGCAACGGTGTAGTCGTTCGCCGCGTTCCACAACATCCAACCGTCGTAGTATTTATTCGAAGTTGTCGTATTAAGGGTATCGTAGACCGCCTGCTTTTCCTGCCGAACCATTTCCGCCGTATAGACCGTTCCCGGCGCACCCGTTGGACCGAGGCTGAAATCCTGGAGCCAGGGGCGGAGTTTGGTTTCGGAAACTGCGCCGAAATAGAACGCCGCCGCGGATGATGGTTTGGAAGTGGAACTCGGCGTGGAACTTGCCGAGCTTGCGGGAACCGGCCGGCCCATCGCGACCAATTTCGCAAGCGCGTGCTCAAGCGAATACGCGATCACCTGGTACGGATACGCCGCCGGATATTTATAACCGACAAATCCGGACGCGTAGTGCGATGAATAGACCATCGGGCAAACGTAATCGAAATATTGGTACGCGGCCTCGATGACCTGGCCGATGCCCATATCGTCGTCGCTCACCGTCGTGAGTCCGAACAAGTCCGCCGAAAGTTTCTCGTTTGGAAATGTATCCCGCAAAAATTTGAAATAGTCCGCGATAACCGTCGCCATCGGCGTTGTGCCGTCCCACGCCGGGTAATCAATGGCGGCGATCGATCCATCTGACGCGAACCGAACGTAATCAAAGTTTACTTCGTCGAATCCGCGGCCGAAGGCGTCTCCCGCAATCGACGCAAGGTAATCCCACACCGGACGCTCCGCCGGATCCATCCACGCGAGGCCGTTTTTATCCGTCCAAACCGCGCCGGTCGTCTTGTTGCGCATCGCCCATTCCGGGTGCGCCTTCGCCAAAACCGGATCCTGGAAATCGGTGATGCGGCCGATCACATAGATACCGTTGTCGTGCAATGTTTTTATTAAACCGTTGACGCACGGGATTTCGATGTTGTTCTCCGCGCCAGATGCTTTCACCTCGGGAACATCCATCGCGTAGGAAACGTAGCCAGAATAATCTTTAATGTCGATCACGACCGCATTGAGTTCAGTGCTTTTGATCAAATGAATGACCGATTGCATCTTGGACGCCGACCCCGCCGACCAGCCGGTAAGGTAAATCCCCTTCACAACCGATGGCGGATTTACAAGCTGAGGCTGGGGCGGGACGCTGCAACTCACGCCATACTGAAGCGCCGCGGGAAGTCCCACTACTGCCGTCGCCGACGGACTGGATGAAGGCGCTAAAACGTCTGAAATATATTTTACCGCGAGCGGCAGCACGGGTGTGGCCGAAGAGCGCTCAAAAAGAAAAACTCCTCCCAAAACAACGAGGACGGCAAGCGAGATGAGAAAAAGTTTCATGGAGAAAGTGTTCTGGAAGGTTATCATGTACATTTTAACACTTGAACACTACGACATGACGACCCTTGAACATCCTACCTGAGACCATGCTTCGAATCAATTCCATTGGCTGTTCGGAGTTCGCCTCAAAATAAAGCCAGCTTGGTTTGTTTTAAATTATTCTCTATAATTCGGATTATGGCGCAGGCCCTCTACCGAAAATATCGGCCCAAAAAGCTGGAGGAGCTTCTTGGACAGGAAACCAATGTCCAGATCCTCAAAAATGCCGCAAAGACCGGGCGTATTGGCCAAGCCTACATTTTCTACGGGCCACGCGGCACCGGAAAAACAAGCACGGCGCGGCTCCTCGCGAAACTTTTAAACTGCGAAAAACGCCGGAGCGATCCCGTATTCGCGGAACTCGGCGAACCTTGCAATGTGTGCGCTGCCTGCCGCGAGATCGACGCGCAAAATTCCTTTGACGTTATTGAAATCGACGCGGCCTCCAACCGCGGCATTGACGAGATCCGAAATCTTAAAGAGAGCATCCGCACTTCTCCCGCGTCGGGCGGTTCGAAAATCTATATCATTGATGAGGCGCATATGCTCACGCCTCAGGCATGGAACGCGCTCCTCAAAACGCTTGAGGAACCGCCAAAACACGCCGTGATTGTGCTCGCGACCACGGAATATGAAAAATTGCCGCCGACCATCACCTCGCGTGCCCAGCGTTTTATCTTCAAACGGCATTCCAAGGAAACTATCATGAAAAAGCTTGCGATGGAAGCGAAAACCGAGAAGATAAAAATAGAAGAACGGGCCCTTGAACTGATCGCCGCAATTGCGGAGGGCAGTTTCCGCGACGGGGAATCGCTTCTTGACCAGATCGCCTCCTTGGGCGGCGCGATCGCGCTCGCGGACGTGGAGCGCATCACGGGCCGCACCGGCCTCGCAAAAATTTCAACGTTCGCCGCAATGCTTCTGCGGAAAGACCTACCCGCGGCGCTTGGAGAACTCTCCACGCTCACCGATGAAGGTGCGAATCCAGTCCAATTCACAAAGGACCTGATCCACTACCTCCGCAAAGTGCTTGCTCTAAAATTGAATCCATCGCTTGAACAAATTTTCGAACGTGACCTGACCAAGGACGAAGTGGCGGCCGTAAAAAAACTGGGAGAGTCTGCGGACGTCACATTTCTGGTTACGCTCGAAAAATCGTTTATTCGCGCTTATTCCGAAATGCGCTATTCCCCGTTTGCTACGACGCCGCTCGAGATCGCTCTCGTGGAAAACATACAACCATGAACCTCCCCGAAAAACCGAACGGCGAACGGCGCTTTCTTGACTGGCTCATCGCCGGACTCGGGATTGTCCTCGCCATTTTGCTGTTTTTCCTGGTGCGGCAATACCAAGTCCTGAGGCGGGAAGCAATCCTCAACGCCCGTGAGTCATGGCTCATGAACGCCATCAAAAATCATCCGCACCTTACGGCAGATGACGTAAGCGTCGTAAGCGCGTGGATGACTTTTGATTATGTCAATACATTATTCAACCTTCCGCCCGATTATTTGAAAGCACAGCTTTCTGTTTTAGATGCAGCATATCCGAAGCTCACCATCAATAAATTCGCAAACGAGAGCCGCGCGAGCGCGTCCTCCATGCTCGCCGCAGTGCAAGCTGCGATACGGCAATACCTTGCGCAGCCGGTTTTCCAAAATACTTCCTCAACGTAGACCTTGATCCATGGACGTCCTTGCCGCTCTCCTTTCGTGGTTGCTTCTCTATAAATATGCCGCGCTCTTTGCCATCGTCTATAGCGCATCGCTTCTCCTCCCGCTCCCCGCGAACGCCACGCTCCTTGCAGTCGGCGCATTTTCAAGCCAGGGCTATTTCAATTTTTTGCTGTCGCTCGTGATCGCGGTTTCGGCGAATACTCTAGGCGACCTCACGGGCTATGCCATTACGCGCAAATGGGGAGAGGTGATAATGCACGCACTCCGGCTCCATAAATTCCGTTTCTTCGGCCAACTGGCGGAGGAGTTCAGAACCGATGCCGCAATCACCGTTTTTACCACACGCTTCGCCAGTTCTTTAAGCACGATCTCGAACTTCCTTGCGGGGCTCGTGGAGGTGCCGTTCGGCACATTTCTTTTTTATGATATTCTCGGAAATTTCATCGAACCGGGCGCCGCGCTATCGCTCGGTTATCTCGTCGGCAACTATTGGAACGATCTTTCGGGACCTATTGAAACAATGACCGGCGCCGTCGCTCTTGCAGTCATTATATTCGTCCTCGTCCGTATCTCGCGGAGGATAGCAAGAAAATATGATCACGCGGAGTGAAACTTATGCGGATTTTGCCCTCAGTCGTTTTTCGACTCTCCCAACCCTGATTTTTAACGTAGCAATTTCCGCACGGGAATCAACCGTTTTCAATTGATCCTTAACTTCGTGCAGTTCACCTTCTATGAGATCCATACGTAATTCCAAAACATCCATCCGTTGTTCTAATTTGTCCATCCGTTCTTCTAGCATGTCCATCCGTTCTTCTATCCTGTCCATCTTTTGTTCTAGTTTGTCCATCCGCATGTCCAGCGCGTCGAATCTGATATTGGACTTCTCTGCTTGTTCGAGAAATCCTCGCTGCATTATTTCCGCCAACTTTTCCAAGGTCATTTTTTGCATCGTAACTCGATCGTAAAACTGCTTCCCGTAAAGTCAAGAAGTTTTTAATGAATTTTTAATCCGGTGGGCGGAGGTGTTTTTGAGACAGGTTCTCATATGCGCCCAAAACCGGAAGAAGTCCTGCGATCAAAATGATCGCTATAAAAAGAGCATCTTTCCCTAGCCGCGCGCCGATCTTCGCCCTATTTTCCTTGATCTCCAACGGGGAATATGACAATGCGAGAAGTATGTTCACGCCCTAAAAAACGACGCCGATTGGCACGCTCACGAATATTGAGAGAAGAATACCGACAACATTGATAAGGAACGTATAGGCGAAAATAAACGTAATAAAACCGTACCTTTCTCACGTGGCCAGTTTTTCGCCACAATCGGTTTCCAGCTTGGTCCGCGCGAAAATCGAACTGATAAGAAATGGGATGGCAAGCGTAAGCTGCAAAGAGAGGTAGATATTATTTCTGATGAGCTCCGGATTGAGGGCGATAATGAAAGTGAAAAGTATGAACGCAACCGCAAGAAGACGGAGGTTGATTTCTAGCTTTGATCTTGCCTTCGCCTGGATTATCGGTGCATTGTGCGGCATGGATTTATTATATCGTATCGGCACTCGCGTTCAATTCATAGAAATTCTCGAATAATTTCGCGACGAGGATCGGACCGGTGCCGCCCGGAATGGGAGTATAAAACGCCAATCGCGAATCGCTCATCGCTAATCGCCGCGAATCAAAATCTCCGGAATATTTTCCATCGAGCGTCCCGTAGCCGAAATCAATAATACCGGCGCTGTCCTTTACCATGTCCGGCTTCACGAGACCCGCTTTTCCGACTCCTGTGATCACGATGTCGGCTTTTTTTAAAGGAGCGAGGTCGCTCACGCTCCGCAAAAGAATCGTTTCTTTCGCCCGCCGCATGATCCAATTTGCAATCGGCCGGCCAACGAGCAATCCAAGACCGACAATCGCAACCGTAGAATTTTCAATTTTTAATTTACAATTTACCATTATTTCTATTACGGCCCCGACCGAGGGCGGTAAAACTTTACTGCGGTCTACATAAAAAGCTCCGACGGCGCGTTCCGAAAGCACATCAACATCTTTTTCTTTCGGAATCGCATTCAAAACGTAATACCGGTTCAAATGTTCCGGGAGCGGCAATTGAACAATGACTCCGCCGCACGTTGTATGCGCCGCGATCTTGCCGACGCCGTGCCGGAGTTCGTCGTTTGTGATCTCTCGGGGAAACCGGTAGAGACGGAAATCAATATCAAGCTCTTTCGCTGTTTTTTCCTTTTGTTTCAGAAAACTCACCGAACTTTTATCATCCCCTGCCAAAACCGCCGCAAGAAATTTCTTGGGTAGGGGTAGGGGTTTCAACCGGCCGAGAACGTCTGCCGCAATTGCTTTTCCGTCAACGACCTGCATAATTTCATTGTATCATCGCGCCGCAATATTATCGACACGGCGTGGATGCCCGATAGTGTGGTAAACTAAAAAGCGATGATCCGATTGAAACAATCCGCTCTCATGTTGGGCGACCTTGTGCTCCTATATGGAGCTTTGTTTTTGACGATTTATCTGAGGTACCGGAGAATCGACGAGGAACTTCTGAACGCCCATGTGGCGCCTTTTTCCATCATCTTTATCATCTGGTTGGGGCTTTTTTATGCCGCCGGCTGGTACGACATCCGAACCATCAGAAAAAATTTGGTCCTTCTCGAAACAGTGCTCGTTACGCTGCTTCTGGGATTCGGCTTGGCTATCATCCTTTTTTACTCCATTCCCTATTTTCATATCACGCCCAAAACCACGCTCGCGATCTTCACGGTATTCTTCGCCTGCTGTGCGTTCTTGTGGCGCCTCGCGGTCGGCGCCGTTATAAAAACGCCGCGCGAAAAAGTGCTTCTTATAGGAGACGGTTCCGATGCCAAAGAGATCGCGGCGGACCTTGAGTATAATCCTCATCTTGGCTATAAGATCCAATTCCATATAAAACGTTCCTCGGCCGCGGAGCTCGAAAAACTGGGCGACATCATCACAAGAGAAAGCATTGACACCATCGTCATTCTGGAAACTGAACAGAACAAAAATTATGTTGCCGCCCTGCTCTATAAAAATCTCGGGACAGGAGTAGAAATAATCCCATTCGCCGATTTTTATGAAATGGTTCTGGGGAAAGTTCCCTTGGGAGAACTCCGCGAAGAATGGTTTTTTGAAAACATCGCGCGACGGCACCGAGGATACAATGTTGTGAAGCGCGGGATCGACATCGTAGCCGCTATTTTGGTAGGAATATATTTTGCCGTCTTATGGCTGCCGCTCTATCTCGCGGTAAAACTCACGTCGCGGGGCCCTTTCATGCTCAAGCAAACGAGGGTTGGCAAAAACGGCACACTGTTCACCCACTATAAGATCCGCACGATGTATGAGCGCGATGGCGAAAACAGCTGGGCCGATCTCAGTGGCTACGTGACACCCGTTGGAAAATTTCTCCGCGCAACGCACATTGATGAACTGCCGCAGCTCTGGAACATTCTGAGAGGAGATCTTTCTCTCGTCGGTCCCCGGCCGGATCTCGCGGATTTTTTTAAAAAATTGGAGGCGCAGATTCCCTATTATGCGATTCGCACGCTCGTAAAGCCCGGGGTAACGGGATGGGCCCAGACCAACTACCCGATCACGGCCTCGCTCGAGGAAACCCGCGTGCGCCTATCGTATGATTTGTTTTATCTGAAGCATTATTCTTTTATGATTGATCTCCTTATTGTTTTAAAAACCCTGAAGACGGTCCTCACGGCTGCCGGACGTTAAATCACAAAGAACGCCATGAAAAATATTATGGTAACCGGCGCTGCTGGATATATTGGCGGCATCATGATGGACGAGCTGTTGGAAGCTTATCCCGAAGCGAATATCTTGGGAATCGATTTGCTGCCGATGCCTCCATACTTGCGGAAACAGGGGCGTGTTGCCTGGATCCAAGCAGACCTCGCGAGAAATGATTGGCAAACAAAAGCGCTTGCGCGAGGGGGGATAGACGCGGTCGTCCATTGCGCGTTCCGGATCCGCACGCCATTCGGCCTGGTTAAAATCTACGAGAACAACAACCGAGCTGCTTCCAAAAATACTTTTACCTTCGTTTTTGAAAACCAAATTCCATCTCTTGTCTATTTGAGCACGGTTGCATCATATGGCGCACGCAAGGAAAATATCGGTCGACGCCTGAAAGAAAGTGATCCATTCCTTGAGAATAAGAATCCCTATGGTTATCAAAAAAAACTCATTGAAGAGGACTTGGGCAATCTTGTGAGCGCGTATCATCCAAAAACAAAAATCACGGTTTTGAGGTTGAATAGTGTAACCGGTCCTCGGGGCCAAAACTTATCATCCAAATTCGGACTTATAACCTTTCTCAAAAAACTGCTTCCTTTTGTGATGGAACTCAACCCTCACTGGGCTCGCCAGTTCGTCCACGAAGACGACGTAGTGGACGCCATATTCGCTTCCATGACGCGGCATGCCGGAGAAACCCTCGCGGTTTACAACGTTGCGCCAAAACAGTTTTTGGAAACTGGGGACATTGCCCGCGCGCTCAATAAAAAAATAATTCGCCTGCCGGCGTGGCTCGCCACAACCGGCCTCTTTATCCTCTGGCCAGTGAGCTTCGGCAAGCTGATCCCTGCAAGTGCCACAAATGGACTCGTGTACCCGATCAATGTTGATGGCACGGCAATCGAAAAAGAACTGAATTTCAAATATCGCTACACCGCCCTTGAAGCGCTCCTCGGAAAAGTGGGGTGCTACGCGCGGTAGCGTCGATCATTCGATCCCCGGCACCGGAAATTGCGTCGCAAGCTGTTTCACTTTCTTATGCGTTTCAATGACGAAGGGGTCTACTGCAATTTTTTTATTGAACTCCTTAATTGCCGCAGCCCGCTCCTCTTTCCCGGCAGGCAATGAAATTCCTTTGAACGTCTTTATGGCTTCCGCGATCCATTTCCCGATCTGCTCCATCTCTTTTTCTTTCATACCGCGCGTCGTGATTGCCGGAGTTCCGAGACGGATGCCGCTCGGATAGAACGGCGATCCGGGGTCGGCAGGAATGGTGTTCTTGTTCACCGTGATGCCGATTGCGGAAAGGACGTTGCTCGCAAACACACCACCGCCGGGCCCGAAGAATGGAGTGACATCTATGCGAATCAAATGATTTTCGGTTCCGCCGCCGACGAGTTTCATTCCTTCCTTTAAAAGAACTTCGGCGAGTCGCTTGGCATTGCGAACAATCTGTGCGCCGTATTCCCGGAATTGAGGAGTGTCGGCTTCCTTGAGTGCTATCGCGATGCCCGCCGTTTGATGATCGTGCGGTCCGCCCTGCAAGCCTGGAAAAACTGCTCGGTCAATTTTATCTACAAGCTCAGGGTCTTTTTTGAGTCCCCGGTCCGTCACCATAATCATGCCGCCGCGCGGGCCGCGAAGCGTCTTATGGGTGGTCGTTGTCACGATATGGGCATACGGCACGGGGCTCAGGTGTACACCCGCTACAATAAGACCGGCAACGTGCGCGATATCGGCAACGAAATAGGCGCCGACCTCATCGGCGATCTTTCCAAAACGTTCAAAATCAAATTGATGTTCATAGGCCGTGGCGCCCGACCAGATGAGTTTCGGCCGATGTTCTTTCATAAGCCGCTCGACCTCATCCATATCGATCAATCCTTCGTGGTTCACGAAATAAGGAACGCTTTTATAGAAGATCGCGGTTGCCGAGACCTTCCAGCCGTGCGTTAAGTGGCCGCCGTCAGGCAAATTGAGGCCCATGACCGTATCGCCTGGCGCGAGGGTTGCGAGATAGACCGCCAGATTCGCGGGCGACCCGGAATACGGCTGGACGTTCGCGTGCGGCACGCCGAAGAGTTTCATCGCGCGTTCACGCGCCACGATCTCAACCTGATCGATAAATTCGTTTCCGCCATAATACCGCTTTCCCGGGTACCCCTCGGAATATTTATTGGTGAGGATGGATCCCATCGCCTCCATAACCGCGGGGGAGGTATAATTTTCCGACGGAATCATTTCAAGACCTTCTCTCTGGCGAATTTCCTCGCTTTTCATGAGAGCGTAAATATCACGGTCGCTCTTTTCAATGGCGGAATAATCCATGGATGATTTTTAATTTACAATTTCCAATTCTGCAATTTACAATGAACAAGATTTTCATTGAAAATTGTTGAATGGTAAATTAAAATTTCTTCTCCTACGGTGCAATGAACGGATTCTGCCGCCCCACAGACACCGGGCCGGTAGACGAGGGCTCAGGGACATATTGTTGGAGCGCTTGGAATTCGTCGTTGTTCACCACGTCTTGGGGGCTGACATTCCTCGTGGGAAGCGCTGCGACATTCTTCAGAATTCCGGTCGGCAAAATGATGGCCGAAGGAGGCTGGACAAAAAAGACATAGTAGATGGCCGCGACAACGATCCCCAGCACCACGATCCATCCGAAGAATGCGAGGAAGTTGCTGCTCTTTTTTTCTTCTTCAATGACGATTGCCATGGATTTATTGCGTTTGATAATAAGTTGCGACCGTTATGGTATAACTGAACGCATCGCGCGAAAGCGTTGACTTCGCCCCGGGCGCGGCTGCACTCGGCGACGGCTGGAGAGAGATCGCTTTGACGTCAAAAATCCTGATGTTGGTTTCTATCTCCGAAAGAAGATTCTTGAAACTTTCATAACTGCCGGACGCCGCGATCCGAAACGTGAAATTGCCGAGGGGTTTCAAGGGTCCGACCGAAGAAGACGTCGCTGCCGGGGCGGTGGTCACCCGAACCTGCACGGCGGGAGGCGTGACGGCGATGCTTTCTATCGCAATATTGTTGTTAGAAGCGATTCCTTGAATTTGAGCGAGCGCTCCGGCAATGTCTTCGCCGGACGGCATGGCGAGACCCACGTTCGCAGCACCTTGTGATTCATTTTGATACGTGTTCAAAACCGTTTGCACCTGTTTTATAAGCGCGGTCTGATTAGTGAGATAATCCGCTTCGCCAAGCTGTTTGCTCCGCAACGCCTGCATATCACCGTAGGTCGGCTGGACAAGATCAAAAAAGAATATAAACGCGGCGACGATAAAGACGAGGGCAAAGAAGACGCTCATGAGCCGTTTGGAACTTTGTTTCATGGTGTTGTGGTAGTGGTACTTCCTTGCGTGGTGGTCGCGGCTGCTGGAGGAGCGGCGGCCCCTGACGTTACCGCGGGAGCTGAGACGGACGCGCCGGGTGCCCACAAGAAAACGGCTGGACGCATCGTGAGCACCATCCCAAAGGTCCAGTTGTTTAAGGAAGGCGAAAAGGTCACATTGGAAAGCGAGACTGCTCCGACTTCCGGTGCGGCTTCAAAAACAGCAACCTGTTCCGAGATATCGGCGGACGTTTTGGCGGCACCGTTCAGTGTGATTTGGTTCCCGGACGCGAAAACCAAGCTCGTATAGTAAACATTTGCTTCGGTGTTTCGTTCAAGCCACGTCAAAAACTGTGAAAAGAAAACATGGCCCTTGATCAGGAACTGGATATTGCTGATCTGCGAATAAAACGTGATGAGGTTCGCCTCATCTGACGGGGAAACTGACTGCCCCACTTTTTGTATTTGACTTTCGAGCGATGAGAGCTCGCCGTTCAAATAGGGCTCGTAGCCGAACCGCAGGCCCGCATAAATAAAAATGACAATAAAAAGGATGCTCCCCGAAAAAAGGAGGATGCCCGATGACCAGCCCGGTGTCCGTTCCGACCCATGGCTCAATTGTTCAACAACTTGCGGGGGAAGTGCCATACGCTAAGTATAACGCGGAAAGAAAAAAGGAGAAAGTTGAAAAGTGGGAGGTTAAAAAATGATTAAAGAACCTTTGCTTTCCCGGGCTCAATCAGTACTTTATCAGAGGAACTCTTTTATCCCGAGCCCCAGCCCGATCGCAAGCATGGCGTCGAGCTCAGGCACCAGAGGCTCCATGGATGGCGGGTAGGCAAAGCGTGAGAACGGAGCGATACGCACCGTCGGCAATCCAAAGGAGTGTTCAACGTAAGGAATAATGCCGAGCAAGTTCGCACCGCCGCCAGCGAGGACTATCCGTTCGGGCTTGCGCGTGGACGGAAACTGTTGCCCGTAGAGGAACTGAGCCCTCCTCACCTCATTCAGTATAACATCGAGGAACGGGAGCATGATGGTGGACAACTCGTGGCTCGGGCCGGTGCCAAGAATGCCGCGCTCTTTTTTCAGTTCTTCTGCGCGGATCGGATTGATGTTCAAGCTGGAGGCCAAGGCCTGCGTCAAAGACGATCCGCCATAATCGCTCTGCGTCGCCCACACCAGACTGCCCTTCTCCAAAAACACCATGTTGGTTGAACGGCTGCCGATATCAATAATCATGGTCGGCGTCGGATCGCTGCCCAAGATCCGCGCCAAGCTCAAGCTCTCAATCTCAAGCGCACGGAGCGAGAGGCCGGCCGAGAGGAACATCGCTTGATATTTTTTTATCTGTTCCTGCGGCACCGAGATCAAAAGTATCTTCTGGTGAAAAAATCCTTTCTCGTCGTCAAACTCGGCGACCTTCAGCCAATCGAGTGCTACCTCGGAAAGCGGAAGCGGCACGTATTGCTTCGCTTGGTACACGATCGCGCGCTCAATTTCTTTTGGCTCCATCTTTGGAAAATCAAGCACCGAAATAAATGCCGAGAAGAGCGGCAGCGATGCGATAATATCCTTTGTCGAAGTGTCCATTTCACGAACGATGGTTTTGAGAAGTTCCACGATCTCGGTTTCGAATATCTTAAGGCTGCTTGTCTGGAGCGCTTGATTTTCCCGCGCGAGATAGCCGCTGGATTCCAAAATGCCGTAGTTTACGACCTCCGGCCGCTCGTCGCCGTTCTTAATTTCGGCAACCTTTATCGATGTCGTACCGATATCCACGCCGAGATAGGAAGGAAAAACACTCGCCTTAAAAAGATTGAGAGGGTTTCTCATGAGATTAATTATACCATGAAATTTATCGAATTCCTCCTTAAAATCTGCTTCCCTCCGCATTGCCTCGCCTGCGGCACGTCTCTCGCAAGAGGAGTTATCTGTGAATCTTGCTTCAGGGCAATACCTGTCAACCGGTCGCTCTTTTGCGCGCATTGTGGCGCGCGGGTTCCCGATATAAGGAAAATCTGCCATAAAGACGCCCACTATCTTTTGGCAGCCGCAGGTTCTTATGATAATCCCGTGCTCCAACTCCTTATCCACCATTTAAAATTTCGCGGTGTGCGGCGCGCCGCAGAACCGCTCGCTAAACTTCTCGCAAATTACCTCGCGGACTTAGAGCTCAATACAAACGCATTCATCCTCATTCCCCTGCCCCTGCACTGGCGGCGCCGGAACGAACGCGGCTTCAATCAAACGGAAGAGATCACGCGATATATCGTAAAACTCCTGCCGCTTCAAGTAAGAACCGATATCTTGGTGCGAAATCGCCATACAAAACCGCAAACCGAAACCACAAGTGCCCTCAAGCGACGAGAGAATATTCTCGGTTGTTTTTCGGTCGCAAAACCGGACGATGTTGCGCATAAAAATATCCTGCTCCTTGACGACGTAACCACATCCGGCGCGACCCTTGGGGAAGCGGCGCGCGTTCTCAAGATTGCTGGCGCCCGTAAGATCGTTGCGCTCACTGTAGCGAAAACATAGCATTGTCATTCTGAGCGACAGCGAAGAATCCTTTTCTTGCTCTCAGAAAGGATGCTTCGTGCCTCAGCATGACATATGCTACAATAACCCTATGGCTTCTTTTGAGACACATTGGCAGGCACCAGAATTCGAGTTTCGTCCGAAAAGCGTTTCGTGGTATTGGATGTCCATCATCCTCTCTGCCGCAATCATTGCGTTTGCAATCTGGGAGCGAAATTTTCTCTTCGGCATTTTCATCGTGATCGCCGAAATTCTTTTCATAGCGTGGGGCAACGAGACGCCTGCCACCGTAAACTTCATGCTCACCGAAAACGATCTCGCGGTCGGCGAAGCAAAGCATTATCAGGTCAAGCTCTTTGAGAGTTTCAGCGTGAACGAACTGGATGATGACTGGATCGAACTCTTTTTCACGTTCAAGGCAAAATTCCGGACCGCGCTCAAAATCATGCTGCCAAAAGAAAAGATCGAAGAAGTCCGCAGAAACCTCAAGCCGACCCTGCGCGAGGTAGAGTTCGAACCATCGCTTCTCGATTCCCTTGAAAAAATCATCGGATTCTAATAAGGTGAGAAAGTTCTGGCCCTCGTCGTTCAACGGATAGGACGCAAGATTGCGGATCTTGTGATAGAGGTTCGATTCCTCTCGGGGGCACTTGTTTCATCGGTTGCCGCGAGAACGAGCCGAAGGCGGCAAGGAAGAGCGTCTCCCGCAAGGTCGGCGATCCCCGTTTCGAGATGCCGCCATGCCTCCCGGGTTTCCCGCCCGTCTGCTTCACGGCGGGGTCGAGTCCGGCGTAGGCGATGATCTGGTCGATGCGCTGGGATCGTTCCAAAGGCAGGAGTTCGGCCAAGATGTTCGCCGCGAGGAACGGCGTGATGCCAGGAATGCTGTCGAGGTACTTCCCGTCGTTGCCGCCGTTCCATTCTTTGATGATGCGCTTCTTCAGGGCTTCGCACTGCTTCACGAGATACGCCGAGGCGGGGACGGGCGACACCTTCCGGTATTCCTTGAGGTACCGCTCGTGCATGATGAAGTTGGTGGCGATCGCCCGCAGCTTCCAGTAGTGGCGGATGACTGCTTTCTTCCGCGTCATCTCCTCGGTCTCGACGAAGCGGTAGCCGTCGTTCTGGGAGGCGAGGAAGGCGAGATGCGCCACGTCCACCTTGTCGGTCTTGCGCTTCCTGATGGAAAGCCGCGCGATCTGTTTGGTATACAGGGGATTCACGACCTTCACGAAAAATCCGCCGTCCGCCAATGTCCGCGCCGCTTGCCCGTGGTACGGCCCCGTGCTTTCGAGGAGGATGGGTGTCTCGCCGTCCATGCCGCATTTCCTGAAATGGACGACGAACCGTTTGGGTCCTAGACTTGAATGGGGAAACGCGGCTGGCGGTTCTGTTACGCCGTCTGAGCGTCGAATGCAGGCCACCAGCTCGCGTTTTCCCACGTCGATGCCGATGGAGTAAGGGTGTGTTTATTCCATAATTTTTGATATTTTGTTGTCAAAGAAAGAAGAGAAAAGAGAAGAAAGAAACCAGATCGCAGGCCTGTTCGTTTTCGACGCTTTGGAGCGTAACCAGCAATCGGCGATTGGTATCGGTGCGGAGCGATATTCCCCTGCTGGTTGGTCAAAGCCAAAGGCAAGCGCGATCGTCTCCGCCGATATTATCCCTCTTCTCTTTCAGAGGATACAGGCAGGTGGTATGCCAAAAGCGAACCGAAACCGCCCCTCTGCCCGCCAAAAAATCCCACGCCAAAAAAATCTTCGGAACGAACCTCTTTCTCTCCAACCGTGATAATCCTCGATCTCAAGATTCGCCGAACAGACGGAAGTGGTAAACCACGGCGAGATACGCGGCGGCGAAGATAAAGAACGTGACAAGTCCGAGGGCGATGGCGACCCTTGCCCCGAACTTCGGCGCGAGGGTCGCGACAACGATCATATACGGCACCCATGAAACGATGGTGCCCACGAGCACGAACCACGCGTGCTCACCAACCGCGCCGCCGCCCCTCGATTCGCCGATAAAAACATACGCGACGAGCGTGAAGACGGGCATGAGGGTCGCGAAACCGGAAAGCAGGCGCAAATTATTTTCCTCGAGCGCGACGATGAGGACGGTGAAGATGCCACCCGTGAGAAAGTAGATGAGATAATTTTTGATCTGCGGCCACATACTTTCATTATAGAAAATCTGCGATAACATGCTACCATAGAACTTATGGACGCCGTTATCATATTTATCGCCCAGTATTTTTATCTTTTTGCTCTCCTTGTCGGCGCGATCTTTTTTTTCAGGCAGCCGCGCAATGTTCAGAAGGGCATCGTGGTTTGTGGCATCGTCGTCGCGCCTCTCGCGTATCTCATTTCGCGGATCGCCGGACATTTCTATAATGATCCGCGACCGTTCGTCGCCGGCCATTTTATCCCCTTGATCGCCCATGCGGCCGACAACGGTTTCCCGTCCGACCATGTTCTCCTCGCGGGAGCCGTGGCGATGATCATCTGGTTCTTCAACAGAAAATGGAGCGTGATTCTTTGGATGTTCGCCATCCTCATCGGCTGGGCGCGCGTCGCGAGCGGCATCCACCATGTAACGGACATTGCGGGGAGCGTCGTGATCGTCCTCGCCGCCGGCACGGTATACTTTTTCTCCATAAAACTCGTTGCCGGGAAGCCGCCTCAAAAATCCGGGAACCCCGCAACATGAAAATCTTGGGCATTGCGCTTATCGTGCTTACCGTTTTCGCCGTCGTTTTCTGGATATTTTTTTATTACTCCGTGCGCGTCGCGCGCGAGACCGTCACCCTGCCGCAGGCAACATCAACCGCGACTTCTTCCACAAAACCACTCTTGAAAGTGGCAACCCCGACGATGACCCCCATCAGTTCCCACGGCCCCACCAATGTTCCTCACATCATCGGCCCCTCCGGCCCCCCGCCGAACTATTGAAAACGGAGAATGGAGAATGTAGAATGGAGAGACTTTCGTTCTCGTGAGCGAGAGCAAGTCCGCCTTCGTTAAAAACGATGGCGCGACAAGCGGGTATCGTATAGCGGCTATTATGTGACCTTGCCAAGGTCAAGATACGGGTTCGACTCCCGTTACCCGCTCAACAAACAAAAGAATGCTCCTTGTGAGCGTTCTTTTGTTTGCGTGATCATTACGGGAGTCGAACCCGGGAAGGGGGTCGGGGAAACGGGAGTTTCCCCGTGTAGGAAGATTGTTGGAAACCGAGAGGTGTCCAAATCGCGGCGGAGCGCTTATTGAAATAAACAAGCGCGATCAGCCGCGATGGGTTCCACTCCCGTTACCCGCTCAAGGCAGAAACAGGCCCCTATTGATCTACTTTCGGATTAGAATTTTTAAGTAATTTGTCCGTCTCTTTATTATATACCGCGAGCGTCTGATGCCTTTCCTCGAGAAGCGCCAGATTATGTTCCAGTGTCGGCAAAAGCGAACGCCATTTCTCGGCGGACTGCATGAGCTGCGCTCGCCGCGTAATGTCTTTTTCCTTCTTCAGGGTTTCCTCTAAAACCTCTAGGCGTTCTCGGCCACCCTTCATCCTTTTTTTTAATTCTTCTATTTGCTGGCTCACATTCTCTGCGATCTCTTGAAAAACAGAATAATTTTCGGGAATCTTCTCCATTGGTTTGTTCTGTTGGGTTATTTATGCGACCATTCTCAATCTTATTTTACCAAAAATTTTTGACGATGACGAGTTTTTCGCGAAAAACTTCTTGAATCACCCGGTAAGGATTCTTTTGGTATAATGAATACATGAGCAAGAAAGAGACGATCTATGGCGTGGATGAGCTTGCGAAATTTTTGAGGGTCACGAGAGCGACGGTACGGGATTGGTGCAAACACGGCAAACTGCCAGCTTTTAAAATCGGTAAAGAGTGGAAAATTCGGGTGATAGATTTACAAAAGAGCATCAATGGGAAAGTGACGGCGAACCAAGCTAAAAGAGAGAGGGAGGGCGGGACGCCCCGACTTATCTAAGTATGATTTTAGTTCTTACGCTCGGTGCACGCGATCACCTTCGCGGACACGTTGCGGCACTTGGATGCCGATCTGTTTTCCTTTGGGAGCGATCGTAATGGGTTTATGCTCGTACTGCATGGACTGCGCCGGGTGCTGAAAATCAGTCGTTGCGCCCCGGAAATAGAGCACCGTGCCCAGTGGCACATTTTCCTTGAACCGGACAATGGCAACGCTGATCTCGTTATAGAAATGCGTGACGACGCCGATCGGTTTATTGTTCTTTTTCTTTTCTTTCGGCTTTGCCGTTCTCTTCGCGCTTTTCTTTGCTCTTTTTATTTCCTTTTTCATAAATAAAAATTATTCAACGCCTAAATTTTTTTCATCTTCTTCGATCATGGCCACCACTTTATGAAAGAGCGTTGTGGGGTCAGTGTCGAAGACGACCTTTCCCATGCCGCGATGGGCATCTTCCAGTATCTTTTTTATATCGTCCGTTGTGCCGCCGGTCCCGACGAGCACGCCTTGCGGTTTGTTGTCTTCAAATGCATCGGTAAATTCATTGAGCGTGCCGATCCTGCCGCCGGCATAGATAACGGCATCAGCCGCGCGAGTCAAGATCAGGTTCCGCTCGGAATATCCGCCGCCGACATAGATGATGAGGTCGTGGTAATCAAGCGGCAGATGGTACTTTTGCACATGCTCGCGCTTGGTAGCGGCGGGAGAGATGCCGATCACGATGCCACCGGCCTTCTTCGCCCCCTTCGCGGCCCAATAGGGTGCGCCGGTCGTTGCGCCCGTCACGGTGACCATGCCATGTTCCGCAATAAGCCGCCCCAACATTTCAACCTCCGGCATCTCGTTTGGATTCATGAACGTCGTATCCGCAGCGCCAGAAATTGCAATCTTAAACTTCAATTGATAATCGGAGTTCATAATATGATTCTTCATAATTCTACCACCTCTCTGAGCTTCGGCACCTCCGATATAATGGCGAGTTCATCCCGAATCTTTGCCGCAAGGACTTCGCTTGATTGTTCCTCGCCCTGCACGACAAAAACCTTCTTCAACGTTTTTCGCGCGGTCGTGAGCCATGCCAAAAGATGCGGCTCGTCGGCGTGCGCGGAAAATCCCGGAATGTTCACCTTCTTGCACCGTACGGGCACCGTCTCGCCGAAGATCGAGACCTCCGGAGCGCCCTCCAAAATCCTCCGGCCGAGCGAACCCGATGCCTGGTAACCCACGAACAAAATCGTGCTCCGCGGATCAGGAAGATGCCGCACCTCGTGGTGGAGGATCCGTCCGCCATTCGACATGCCGGCACCGGCCATAATGATCTTCGGAGGCTTCACGTCATTGATGCGCTTTGACTGTTCGGTGGTAAGCGTAAGCTCTAACTCCTTAAAGTTCAGAATATCGTCGCCACCGCGCTCAAGGGCTTGGACGTCTTTGTTGAAATAGCTTTCATACTTTTTATAGACCGCCGTGAGTTTGATCGCGAGCGGACTGTCGATAAAGACCGGTACGAGCGGAACGCGGCCTTCCTCAAAGAGCTGGTGGAGATAGAACAAAAGTTCCTGCGTCCGCTCCATGGCAAACGTCGGGATCATCAAGGTTCCGCCGGCCGTGACCGTGTCTTCGATCGCGCGCTCGAGCAGGTTTCTCCGTTCTGCCACGTCTTCATGCACACGGTCACCGTATGTTGATTCGATGAGACAATAATCCACCTCCGGCAGCGCTTCGGTCGGCTTTATGATCGGCGCCGGCGAATTGCCGAGGTCGCCGGAGAATACAATCGTTTTGCCTTCCGCTTTCACGAGAATGAAGGCCGATCCCAAAATATGCCCTGCATCATAGAGCTCAACCGTAAAGGGGCCGACCGAAACCGGCGTGTGGTATCTGAGCTTCTGCCACTGCGCGAGAACTTTGGTAATATCATTGTCGGTATAGAGCGGCGACTTTTTTTCACGCGCGGCTTCCGCAAGCAGCAGATGCTCGGAATCGTAGAGCATGAGATCGGCGAAATCTTTGGTTGCCGGCGTCGCGTAGATCGTGCCGGCGAATCCGGCCTTCACTAAGCTCGGCAGACGGCCAATGTGATCCAAGTGCGAATGGGTGATGAAAACCGCCGTGATACTTTTTGCGTCATAAGGAAACGGCTGGAAGTTTTCTTTCTCCGCATAGTGACTCCCTTGATGCAGGCCACAATCGATCATGATGCGGGTGCCCCCGGATTCAAGAACATAGTTCGATCCCGTCGCTTCTCCTGTTCCACCGTAAAAAGTGAGTTTCATAATCTTCTCTTGTCATTCCCGCGCACGCGGGAATCCAGATTTTTTATTCTTTCTCTTTCATTGTATGAGTTTCCGCTTCTTTTTCAAAGCACTGGATCCCTGCCTCCACGGGGCTGACGGAGCAACGCGAAAGCTTCCTCAAATTCCTGCCGTTCGTTCCAGGGAATTTTTCCGCCGCTTGAAATATGGATCCAATCCTCGCTTCCTTTGCCGGTTCCGATCACCACATCTCCTTCGCGCATTTCGAGGACGGCCTGCCGGATTGCTTCGCGGCGATCCGGAATTTTCACGACCTCCGGCCACGGATGCGGCAGGGTTAAAATGCCCGCTTCAATCTCACTCAAAATATGCATCGGGTCCTCGTTGTAGGGATCTTCATTTGCCAAAAAAATTTTATCGCAATAATGCGCGGCTATCTTTCCCATCTCCGGCCGTTTCCAAACATCGCGGCCCGTTCGCTTATCGCCGGTCGCGCCGACCGAACCCAAAACACAGATGAGGCGCGGATGCGGATAATGGGGTGACGGGTCCGGACGAACGGCGCGGTAGGCGGCTTCGAGCGATTCCGGCGTGTGCGCATAATCCACAACGGCTGTGATTCCTCTTGACCGCACAAATTCCATCCGACCCGGCACGCCTTCAAAGCTTTCAAGCGCTTCCATGATTATTTTCCCTGGAATGCCGATCTCCCGCGCCACGGCGACGGCGAGCGCCATGTTTTCCCTATTGAAACCGCTCATTAAAAATTTTTTCTCGGGTTCGCCATGAAGCGTGCGCATGGGATTCAACTTCGGAAGATATTGTTTGACCCATTCGTCGTCCTTACCATACGTCAACGTTCGCTCGCCCGGCAGGGCATCTTTAAAAAAACGGAAGTTTTCATCATCGCGATTCAAAAATATGGTGCCGCCCTTTTTGAGGACATAGCGCAGGAAGGAAATTTTAGCGTCGCGATAATTTTCAAAGGACCCGTGCGATTCAATGTGCTCCGGCGCGAGATTCGTGATCGACCCGATATTCCAGTTGATAAAGCGGTGCCGGTGCGCCGTGACGCCTTGCGACGTCACTTCAATAAGAGCGTACCGGCATCCCGTCTCGACCGCGCGCCTCATGAATTTTTGGATATACCCGCGGCCCGGCATTGAATTGCCGAGGTGGTTCTTATCACCTTTCTCGCCGATCTTCACGCGATACGAGCCGATGAGCGCCGTTTTTTTTCCGGCGGCTTCAAGGATGGCATTCAGAAGTTCGAGCGTCGTCGTCTTGCCTTTCGTGCCCGTAATGCCGATCACAAAAAGTTGGCTGCTCGGATGTTTGTGCCGCCGCGCGCCAAGCCACGACCATAAAAAATGATATCCCGAAAATGCCCCGGGGAGGTCGCGGAGAAAGCGTGCAAGTTTTGAATCTTTCAGGTTGGGCATGACCTATCTTTTTCCACTCAATATCTTGAGCGCCTCTTTGAGCCGCGCCTCCACGTCGGTGGTTTCCTTGGATACTTTCGTAAGCGCCTCGCGCGCTTCTTCGCGGCGATAACCAAGATTTGAGAGCGCCTCAATAAGATCGGCATCGGTTTCCATTTTTTCCACAACCGCGCCCGCCCGCGAGGATCTCACTTTGTTGCGAAGTTCCACAATGATGCGTTCCGCTGTTTTCCTGCCGATACCGGAGGCCTTCGTCAAAAGATCGGGGCGCCCTTCCTGGATCGCCGCCGAGAGTTCTTCAAGGTCGGCGACATCAATAATAGAGAGCGCCGACTTTGGGCCAACGCCCGAAACGGAGATCAACAGTTCAAAAAACGAAAGTTCTCCCCCGGAAAGGAAGCCATAGAGTTCCATGGCGTCCTCGCGGACATGAAAGTGCGTGAAAAGCTTCGCTTCGCCGCCGACGGCCCCCATGCGCCGGATTGTCTGCCCGCTCGCGAAAATTTTAAATCCAATCCCGCCGGCCTCAACCACAAGAAAGTTTTCCCCTTTCAGAACCAGTTTTCCGGCAATACTGTAGAGCATAAGAATATTATACTCCAAAATGAAACAATCGGAGAATAATTAAGCTGTTTCACTTAAGATATTTTTAATCTTCTCTCCGATACGGTGAGCGAATGGAAAATCTGATTAAAAGAGATGGTTACGATGACGCGAAGAGAAGGGTGAAAGAGTTTTATGCAAGGATTGGTTCCGTCTGGTGCCCGGCATCAAATGACTATGTTTCTTTTAAGAGCGCGGGTCTCCGCCATCTTATCAGAAAAGGAAAAATGCCACGCCCGGAGCGTGACCAGATGAGAAGATTTTTTTCTCTTAAGGTTTGTGGCGAGCGTATTGGCTGACTCGACAGTTGAAGTCGTTACCGTTAGCGCACCGCCTTGCGTTACGTTTTGGACCGTTATAAAAAGACGGGATAAAAAAAATTATGAAGGTCGTTATCCGGCAGATCAAGTTCGGGAAGAAACACTTTTTCAGTGTTGACGATCAAAAAATCGTTCGGCAGAATGGCTATGACCATTCGCAAGTTTATTACCGAAAATCTGAAACTCTTTTAGTATAGTTTTAAGATTGTTGTCAAGGGTCTTGTTATTCCAAGAAACATCGATATAATGGACACAAATAAAAGCACGGACCTTCGCCTTCGCGAGGGCGACAAGAAAAATGCCAATCACATCATCCGCAAAGAAAGCGCTCCGGCAGGCCAGGACGCGGCGCGAACGGAATATCAAAAAGAAAGACGCTTACAAGAGCGCTGTAAAGATGTACCGTAAACTGATTGCCGGAAAGCAATGGAACGATGCCGAGGCGAAACTCAAGAACGTCTATAAGGCCGTTGACAAAGCGGCGAAGACGAATGTCATTGCGAAGAACAAAGCGCGGCGCATCAAATCGCGGCTCGCGAAGATGGCGAAATAGCTATCTCTGTCATTCCCGCGCATGCGGGAACCCAGGTTGTTATCCCTTTCATAAAACACTGGATCCCCGCCTTCGCGGGGATGACAATAGATGACAATAAAAGAGGATCCTAAACTGCCAACTGTGCTATAATGAATCTATGCATTGGCTTTTGAAGTTCGCCATTGTTGTCGCGGGAAACGCGTTTGCGCTCTGGCTTGCGAATCTCTATGTGCCAGGCTTCGTGCTTCAAGGCACATGGCTCCAGATCGCTTTCATCGCGCTCGTCCTCGCGCTTTTGAACGGGCTCCTCAAACCGATCCTCACGCTTGTACTCGGGCCGATTATCGTCCTCACACTCGGCATCGGCGTTCTCGTCGTGAACGCCGTCATCCTTTACGTACTTCCCCTTCTCCTCAATTACATTGACTTTCTGCGGGGAGGCGTTATCATTCAGGACATTCCGGCACTTGTCTACGCAACTCTTATCGTGAGCGTCGTGAACTTCATCATCCACCTTGCGGCATAAAATTTTTTCCCATGGTTGCCGTCATTCAAATTATTCTCGCCGTCATCATCATCTGTCTGATCCTCCTCCAGGAGCGGTCCTCCGGAATGTCGGGGCTTTTTGGCGGCGGGGGCAATGACGGCTATTACCAGACGCGGCGCGGCATGGAGAAATTCATCTTCACGGGTACCATTGTGGCGGCGGTTATTTTCGTGGCGCTCGCCGTCTGGCAGCTGTTGGCACGATAATTCACGTGCCGTTTGAATGTTATAGTGTTGTAGTGTTCTCGTGGGCAGTACAACATTAAAACATTCATACCCTGGTATCAACATGTCTTTTTTCAAGAAAATCTTTTTTGCGTTCACGAAGCAGGAACGCATCACATTCCTTGCGGCCTCGGCCGTCGGCGCCGTAAGCTTCTGCGCAGTCATGGGAATTTTTATCGCCCGGACAACAACCACCGTACCTGCCGCAGGCGGAGACTATGCCGCGGGCGTCGTCGGACAGCCGGAGTATGTGAATCCCGTTATGGCATCATCGGAGGCGGATATGAGCATCGTCAAAATGGTTTATAGCAACATTCCCGACATCGCTGACACGATTGGAACGCCCGACGGCAAAACGTGGACCGTCCGCCTCAAGGCCGATCTCCACTGGGCTGACGGCGAACGGCTCACGAGCGACGATGTCATCTTCACGGTAGCGAGCGTGGAAAATCCCGATGCGGAGTCGCCGCTTGCGGCGAACTGGCAGGGCGTCGTTGCACGACGGATGAGCGAACTCGAAGTACAGTTCACGCTGCCTTCCCCCTACGCGTTGTTCGGCGACAATCTCCGAAATCTCTACATCATTCCTAAACACATTTTCGGGGACATCCCGCCCGGAAACTGGCGCCTCTCCGACTATAACCTGAAGCCGATCGGCAGCGGGCCATACCAGTTTGTGTCCTACGACAGGGGTTCGGATGGATTTATTTCTACATATCGGCTCGCCGCACAGAAAAATTCCTTCGGCAAGCAACCGCTCATCCCAAATTTCACGTTCACCTTTTTCCGCAACGAAAGCGATCTCATAAAATCATTCAACGGCGGCGCAATCGATGGCTTCATGCCGGCATCGCCCGAGGATATCGCGACGATCACGCGGCCTTACAATCTTTTCCATTCACGCGCCACGAACTATTATGCAATATTTATAAACCAAAGCGCGAGCGTGGCATTGGAAGATCCGGCCGTGCGGAACGCTCTCTCCCGCGCCATTGACCGGAACGACCTTGTGGCGAACGCCCTTTCCAATAACGGCGTCCCTGATGGCGGGCCAATTCCACAAGGCGCCGCGTATTTCTCCCCGTCTGTGGGAATTCCCACGAGCTCATTGGATATCGCAAGTACCACGCTCGACGCCGCCGGCTGGAAATTGGGCACGGACGGCAACCGTTCAAAAAACGTAAAAACGACTGCGATTCCGCTCCAGATAGCTCTCACCGTTCCCGATATCGATTTTCTCGTGAAAACGGCCGAGATCGTTCAGAACGATTGGCAGAATATAGGGGTGTCGACGACGATCACGACCGATTCCCCTGCGACCGTCATGGACGACGCGGTAAACAATCGCAATTATGAGGCCCTGCTCTTCGGAAACATTTTGGGGCCAAGTTCCGATCTCTATTCTTTTTGGGATTCTGCCGAACGGTTCTCGCCCGGCCTCAACCTCGCGACCTACGGCAACCCGAAAGTTGATGGCCTGATCGAGGCCGCACGAACGACCCTGAACGACGCATCGCGCACAGAAGAACTCGCCAAAGCGGAAAGCTCTATTGTCGCCGATGCTCCCGCGATCTTCCTTTACTCCGTGGACGATCTCTATGTCGCAAGTGAGAATGTCTATGGCATCACGACCGGCACCTTGAGCGATCCTTCCGACCGTTTCCGCGAAGCGCTGAATTGGTATCTGGAAACAACGAGAGCGTTGAAGTAATACGTTTGACTTTCTGGCTCGTGCCATGGTACACTCAAATTTCACTGAGATCCTCCTCGGCGTTGCCTCTTCCCCTTCTGTCATCCATTCCAAAAAGAGCGTGATTCATGATTCAAGATTTATGATTCAGGAATAAGCCGTTATTCTTGAATTTGAAATCCTGCATCGTGAATAATTTCGCGTGGGCAGTGGCCGAGGTGGCGGAACTGGCAGACGCACTGGCTTCAGGTGCCAGCGATCGCAAGATCATAAGGGTTCAACTCCCTTCCTCGGCACTTATGAGTAGAACATCGTTCCGAGGAAGGAAGTTGAACGGGAAAGGGGTCGGGGAAACGGGAGTTTCCCCGTGGTGGAGGCCGTTGGAATCAAGTGGTTCTAAAGCGCAGCCCCGTCTTGGCGTGGCGAGCAGTGAAACTCCCTTCCTCGGCACATCCAAGAAAAAATATAAAAATCTATGATCAAAAAAATGAATGAACCGGCTGGGTCCAAGGATCGGCCACACATAAAACCTCCCGAGGTCCGCTTTCGGCCGAAGGTAAGCGAGGAATATCGGGGGAAATCTTCCCGTCCTTTGCGCCATTTTTCGACCGAAGACATCGGACGACAGAATTTTCCCGATAACCGCCCGCACCATTCCCGTTCTTCTCGCGGCAGCCATAGCCGGCCTCGCAGAATGCCGCCAGGGGCGGCAAGAAAAACCGCCTCCGATAACCGAAAATGGGCTTCGTCGTCAACCTCAGCACCGCATGGCATAGCAGGACAACTGCGCATCAAATCCTCCGCAGACGAAGCGTCCCGAAAGGAGGCCGTTCGCCTGGTTCCTTTGGGTGGGCTTGAAGAGATCGGACGCAACTGTTCCTTCCTTGAATATAAAAATGAGATCGTGATCATCGACGTCGGCCTCCAATTTCCCGAAGAAGAAACACCGGGCATCGACTATATCATCCCGAACATCTCGTACCTTGAGAAACGGAAAGAAAACATTCAGGCGATCATTCTGACGCACGGGCACTACGACCACATCGGCGGCCTGCCGCATGTTCTCGCAAAACTTGGCAATCCCCCGATCTATGCTACCTCCATTACAAAAGCCATCATTGAAAAACGACAGGAAGATTTTCCGAACGCGCCGAAGATGAACGTTATCACCGTGAAAGGCGGCGAGGAAATCAAGCTGTCAAACTATTTCACGGCATATTTCTTTGGCGTACCGCACACGATACCGGAGACGACGGGCGTGCTCCTCAAAACGCCGATCGGCAATGTGGTGCACTTTGCCGACTTCCGCGTAGAATATGATGACGACGGCAACCCGCAGGGACTCGATGAATTCGCTGCGGTTGGCAAAATGGGCGTGCACACGTTCATGGTGGACTCGACCGCCGCGGAAAAGCCCGGCCACTCCATCTCGGAGAAAACCGTTGAAAAAAATCTGGAGGAAATTTTCAAGCAAGCGGAAGGTCGCGTGATCGTGGCGACCTTCGCGTCGCTCCTTACCCGCATCGGCGAAATCATCAAGATCTGCGAACGCCTTGATCGGCGGGTCGCTCTCTCGGGTTACTCCATGAAAACGAACGTGCAGATCGCACAGAACCTCGGTTTCATCAAGGCACATGAAGGAACGATTATTCCGATCGAAGAGGCGCACAAAATAAGAGACAACAAAATTCTTATCTTATCGACCGGCGCGCAAGGCGAATCGAACGCCAGCTTGATGAAGATCATCACGGGGGAGCATCGGCATCTCACGATCAAGCCCGGCGACACCTTTGTGCTTTCCTCGTCCGTCATTCCCGGCAATGAACGGAGCGTACAATCAGTGAAAGATAACCTCGCGCGCCAAGGCGCAATCGTCTACCATTCCGCGCTGGTTGATATCCATTCATCCGGTCATGCGCCGAAGGATGACGTCAAACTGGTCATTGAACTCCTTAACCCAAAATTTCTTATGCCGATCCACGGCTATTACTTCATGCGCGCCGCAAACGGGATTTCCGCGCGCGAAGTCGGCATTCCGAAAGAAAACATAAAACTGATGGATAATGGCCAAGTCGCCGAACTGACCAAAAACGACTTCACGATCACCGAGGAGACCGTGCCGGCGTTTTACGTCATGGTTGACGGTTTGGGGGTTGGCGATGTTGAAGAGGTGGTCTTGCGTGATCGGCGGGCCTTGGCGCAAGAAGGTATGCTCGTCATTATCACGACCATTGACCGCGACAAGGGCAAGCTCCTGAAAAATCCCGACATTATATCGCGCGGCTTCATCTACCTTAAAGAGAATCAAGACATTGTTGAAGAGATACGCAAGCGCGTACGGAACGTTACCCAACGTTTGCCAAACTATCGCGACATTGAACCGGATTATCTAAAAACCCTCATCCGTGATCAGGTCGGGCAGTTCATCTATAACAAAACCCGCCGCCGCCCGATGATTCTGCCGGTCATCATCGAGATTTAGCATCTCCTATCGGCTCATTCGGTAGAATGAGCCGATAACAAATCAGAGCTGGAAAATAATCACGCGGATAAAATCTTCCAGTTTCCTTGAAATTTTATAGAACACCTCTTTACTTCGTTGCACTTTATCAAGAATACCAACTCTTTCTAAAAGTAAGAGGTGGCGAGATGCCGCCCGAAAGGACAGCCCCATTTCGCGCGCGATGCAACCGACATTTGCTTCGCTCACTCGCTTCAGATGGCTGAGTATTGCGAGCCGACGCCGATTTGCTAATGCTTTCAGATATTTCTCTAATTTTCTTTCGTTCATGTTATGGTGGCTCATTCTACCGAATGAGCCACCATATTCTGCCACGCCAAACATTAAATTTTTCTAAAATCTTTTCTACGCCTTTTTTATTCCGATCCAAATTTTCTGGCCTTCCCATTTTCCGGATTCCTCCGCGTCAAATTTTTCGGAACGTGCGTACGAGATTGTTTTCGCGCCGATATCGGCCATAAATGTTTTCTCTTTCGTGCGCAGGGCGTTCGCAGCTTCTTCCGGCAAAACCGCGAAGATCGCTATGCGGTCCTTCGGCTGGAGCCCCGCTTTCTGCCGGAGCTCTTGCGCCATGCGCGCAATGTCGCGCACGATGCCTTCGGCCCGCAATTCCGGCGTGATCGCCGTATCAAGAACAACTTCCCCTTTTCTCAATTTCGCACTGAGTTTTATCTCTTTTACATTCACCTCGTCAGCCAAGATTTTCAAAAGTTCTTTGTCGCGGGCAGTTTGCCATGTGCCCTTCGCAATTTCCATCTTCGCGAGCGGCTGGCGAATCTTAATCCCTACCTCCGCGCGTTTTGCAAGACCCTCGCTCGCAAGTTGGCGCATTTTTTTCATACCTTCAAGCAACTTCATTCTCTCTCGAGGAGCCAAAAGGTGGCGTAATGATGGCCATGCTGCAAGGTGGATCGAAGGAGCTTCTTTTGTCATCTGTCGTTTCCTAAGTAGGCTCTGAAATATCGCCTCTGCAAGGAACGGCATGAAAGGGGCCGCAACCTTGCTTATCGTCAATAAACTTTCGAAAAGCGTATCAAAAAAAGCTTCATCGTGCCGTTTTCGGCTCCGTCGGAGATACCACGTCGACAGATCGTCAATATAATCTTGAATAGCGCGCGTGGCGTGAACTGTATCATATGCGTTCAGACATTGGGTCACCGCCTCATTCAATTCTGCGGTGCGCGTCAAAATCCACGTATCAAGAATTGTACACTTTTCACTTCTTTTCTTGTTTTTTTCTTTTTCGGGAAGATAGGTTGCAAAATATTTATAGACATTCACTAAGAGAAGTTCTACTTTGCGATATACCGCCTCGACGCCTTTTTCTGAAAAATTTAAGTTGTCTGCCTGCATCACAACAGAATTCATCAGATAGAACCTGATGCTGTCGGCCCCATATTTGTTGATCACAAGCCACGGATCCGGAAAGTTGTTTTTCGATTTGCTCATTTTTGAACCGTCCCCGGCGAGGATCGTTCCTGTCGTCACCACGTTTTGAAACGGGGCTTTTTTGAACAAAATGAACGATATGACGTGCATCACATAAAACCATGCACGAGTTTGCGCGATATATTCCGCAACAAACTGCGCCGGAAGATGCTTCTTAAAAGTATCTTTGTTTTCAAAAGGATAATGATACTCCGCAAACGGCATTGACCCCGCTTCCATCCACGAATCGAATAACTCCGGGGTTCGGCGCATCGTACCGCGGCATTTAACGCATGGCAATGTTATTTCATCGATGTATGGTCGATGCATGTCCGCTTCGCCGCCGTCATTTCGTGGAACGATTTCGAAATTAAGCTCGCGAATTTCGGCAAAGCTGATAAAATCGTTGGCGCGTTTTTCTTTCTCGGCGATCGCACGTTTCTCGCTCCACGCTTCTCCGACAGCGAAAAGCATCCATGTCGGATACTCATGCGTCACGATCAGAATATTTTTGCCTCCATATTTTTCCTCACAATCCTTCAGGAAATTCCATACGCGGGATCGTACATCCCTGAGGGATTCTCCGCCTTCCGGCCGTTTTTCAAAACGCGATTGATAAGTCGGAAACATCTCGGCATACTTTTCGTCGCGGCGACCCATAAGCGTGGGCCCCAGATGGATTTCCTGAAGTCGCTTGTCGAGCACCACCTTTTCCCCTGTAAAAACCGACGCATCGATCTTTTCCGTTTCGTGTGTCCGCGTCACATCCGAAGCCACGATGATATCGAGCTTCATTTTTTTCTTCGCGAGTTCTTTTTTAAATTTCTCGATCGATGCCCCAACTTGCTTCCGCCCACGCGGCGTGAGATGTAAATATTTTCGCTCGCCGGAATCAAGAATGTCGAATATGTTGCTTTCGGCTTCGCCGTGACGCATCACCCAGTAACGATTCTTCGAACCACCCGCCCGAACCGAGAGCTCACGAAGTCCCCCGATCGCTTCTTCCTCACTGCATTTTTCGCACCTCCAAACCGGCAGAGGGTTTCCCCAGTAGCGGTTGCGCGAGATATTCCAATCCGGAGCCGCTTCAACGCTTTTTTGATAACGGCCGTATTTCAAGTGCGCGGGGAACCAATTGATCTCTTTTCTGTTTGACGCAATCAGTTTTTGCTTGATTTTTTGGACATTAATAAACCACGAGGGGATGGCGTTATAGAAAAGAACGTTTCCACACCGCCAACAAAATGGATAGGAATGGGTACTTCTTTCTTTTTTGAAAAGCAGCGGCTTCGGTTTGCGATTCTCCAGGTTTGAGATCACGAGCGCATCCGCTTTTTTAAAATATTGTCCGCGCAAGAACGTCGGAGCTTTGTCGTTAAAAACGCCTCGGTCGTCCAGCATCGGCACGACCGGTAATCCGATTTTCATGCCCAAATTATAATCGTCCTCGCCATAGACCACTGCCGTATGGACAATGCCAGTACCATCCGTCGTGGTAACAAAATCCGCGGGATACACTTTATAAGATTTTTCACTCTTTATTGCGGGGGTATCGAAAAGCGGTTCGTATTCAAGGCCAATGAGATCCATTCCGGAATACTGATAATTTATCCTGCCGTCAGCCGCCAGTCCCAGATCCGAAAGCCGATCAACTGCGGCGATCAATATTTCCCCGCCCCGCGAAACTGGTTGGTAGCGTATATCCCGTCCAACCGCAAGCGCCACATTTCCGGGTAATGTCCACGGCGTCGTCGTCCACGCCAAGAGATAAACATTCTCGCCTCGCAGATTTATTTTTTCTGGGTTTTTAATTTTAAACTTCACGGTGACTGATTCCTCGATAACATCCTTATAGCTGTTATCCATCGCAACTTCGAAATTCGAAACCGGAGTTTCGCATCGGGGGCAGTACAATAAAACTTTTCTTCCTTGATACACTAAATTTTTTTTATAGATTTCCTTAAATGCCCACCAGACCGATTCCATATAGTCGGTATCCATCGTTTTGTAGGAATCAGCGAATTCAACCCACCGCGCCATGCGACGGATCATTTTATCCCATTCATCGGCATAGCCCAGTACCATGCTTCGGCACGTCTCGTTAAACTTTTTAATGCCGATTTTCTCAATCTGCTTTTTACCGGAGATACCGAGTTTCCGCTCGACAATTTCTTCAATCGGCAAGCCATGACAATCCCATCCCCACCTGCGCCGCACATACCGGCCCTGCATTGTCTGATATCGCGGGATGACATCCTTGATGGTGGATGCCAAAATATGCCCATAGTGCGGAAGTCCTGTTGCAAAAGGCGGACCGTCGTAAAAAGTAAATGGCCTGTTTTTCCGCGTTTGCGACAAACTTTTTTCAAAAATATGATGCTCGTTCCAAAACGCCAAGACCCGCTCCTCAAGTTCCGGCAGATTGAACTCGCCTGCCAAAAAATCCGGCCGCGGAAAGACAGATTTTTTCTTACTCTTTGGTTCCTGCTTTTCCAGAGATTTTCTGACCATGTCTTATAAAAGTACCAGAAAATCAGTAAAACTTCAAAATTATTGAGGTCGAACCTCGATAATTTTTGGTGAAAAGTTCTGAAATACGTTAAAATAAGACCATGATCGAAAGCGAACTACGCGCTGCTATCAAGAACGCCGCGGCGGAGGCCGATTTCCCCGTCGGCGATAACGACATCAAACTGGAACATCCGGCGCTTCCCAAGCACGGCGATTATGCCACCAATCTGGCGCTTGCGCTCGCGAAAAAAATCCGCAAACCGCCCATGGAAATCGCGCGGTCCATCGCCCGTGGCATTTCTTCTCCTCTCGTTGCGAAGGCCGAAGCCGCTGCGCCGGGCTTTATCAATCTCTCGCTCTCCGACAACTTCCTAAAAGAAGAAACGGCACGGATCATAGCGGCCGGCCCGCGCTATGGCGCACCGCAGAAAAAAAATCAACGCGTGCTCGTGGAGCATACCCAGATCAACCCCAATAAGGAACCGCACGTCGGGCATCTCCGGAATGCCGTGATCGGGGACTCGCTCGTGAAGATCTATCGCTTGGCCGCCTATGACGTGAAGGCGCTCTATTATCATAACGATGTCGGCCAACAGATCGCGTCGATCCTTCTCGCCGAGAAAAAAGTTTTTATCCGGCGTGACGGATTTCCGACCACTATGGCCTGGGCATCAGCGGCATATGCAGACGTAGAAAGAAGAATGGAAGACGAAAAAGAATTAAAAAAAGAGAGGGAGAGAATGCAAATTGAAATCGCGAAACAAACCACGCCGGAAGCTGCGCGTGCCGAGGCACTCACGCTCGAGATACTTCACAAAACGCTCAACGTTCTCGCAAAACTCAACATTCCCTATGATCTCATCGTCCGCGAGAGCGATATTTTAAAAGGAAACCTCTGGGAGAAAACGTTCGAACTCCTGAAGACAAAGCCGGCGTTCTATCAGGTGACGGAAGGCGAAAAGAAAGGATGCTGGCTCATCAAGATGCCGGACGCCGAGGACAAGATCGTTGTCCGTTCAAACGGCGTACCAACCTATGCCGGCAACGATATCGCGAATCACCTCTGGAAATTCGGCATTCTCCCCGACTTCCGGTATGAAAAGCTCGATTGGAAAACACAGACAGAGCCGCTTTATATGACGGTCTCGGAAGGCGGCGAAGCGCGGCGCGATTTCACGCGCGCCGATGCCATCGTGAACATCATCGACCAGACGCAAACCTATCCGCAGGAAAGCGTCATGGAATCGCTCCGCGTCCTTGGCTTCACAAAAGAAGCGGAACATTACCATCACGTGAACTATGGCTTCGTTTATCTTTCGCGGAAAACGGCGGAACAGCTCGGCATGCCGGTCGAGGAAGGCGCCTCGCAGGTGAAGATCAGCGGCCGAAAAGGAATAACGGTTTCCATAGAAACATTTCTGGAAAAAATGAAGGAGGTCCTCCGCGAAAAATACGGCGAGTACGAATCGCTCGCGGCGGTCGCGACCGGCGCGATCAAGTTCGAGCTTTTGAAATACAATACTTATCAGGATGTCGTGTTCGATCTCGATGCGGCGCTCGACATTCACGGCATGAGCGGTCCCTACGTCCAGTATGCCGCAACGCGGGCAAAAAACATTCTTGCGAAATCGGATGGTAAATGGCAAGTGGCAAATGGCAAATGGCCGGCAGCGGACAAACTGCCTGAAGCGGAAAAAACGATCCTCCGCACGTTGTATCGTTTTCCTAAAGTTGTCGCGCGCGCGCTCGGCGATTTCGCGCCGCACTATCTCTGTCTCTATCTTTTTGAACTCTCACAACTATGGAACTCGTTCTACAATGAGAACCGCATCATCGGTTCGGACCGGGAAGCGGAACGGCTCCTCCTCACGAAGGCCGTGGCGCACGTGCTCGAAAACGGCTTGGGACTTCTCGGCATCGAATCCCCGGAAAAAATGTGACCGCGCTCTGCGCGATCATCCTGAACGTAGCGAAGGATCCCTTCATAAAATTAGCCGCAGCATGACATCCACAAACTTTAAAACCATCGCAGAAAACCGGCGCGCCCGCTTCGACTACGATATCAAAGAGAAATTTGAGGCTGGCATTGAACTCAAAGGTTATGAGGTGAAAAGCGTCAAGAGCGGGCGGTTTCAGATCGCAGGCGCGCAGGTTCTCGTCCGCCGCGGCGAAGCGTGGCTCGTCAATTCCCACATCCCCCCGTACCAACCGAAAAACATGCCTGCGGACTACGCCGAAGATCGTGCGCGAAAATTATTGCTCACGAAAAACGAAATAAAGGGCGTCATGGGAATGTTGTATGATAAAAGTCAGCGGTTGATTCCCCTGCGCGCATATCTCAAAAACGGCTTTGTGAAGCTTGAACTCGGCCTCGGCCGGCTGCGCAAAAAATCTGACAAGCGTGAGGTTCTCAAAAAGCGCGCCCATACCCGCGAGATGCGGGAAAGTTTGTAAATCAAAACTATTTTTCTATGAGATTTCCGTATTTCCGATAGAAATATTTCTTTGCGAGCTCAACCGCGAAAAGGTAAAGAGCAACGATGGCAAGGATGGCGATCAGGGGATAGGTCCCGAGGTTTGCAAAACCAATGCTCCTGCCGAAGCCGGTGAACGGCAGGATCCACGCAATGATGACGGCGCCGAACGTAGAGAGGAGCAATGTCGTGCTCGGCCTGCTCTTCCAAAAACCGGCGCGGCTCCTGATGAGGTTGACGACCAGCGTTTGTGTCGCGATGGATTCAAGGAACCATCCCGTCTGGAACGTCCCTCCCGCCGCGCGGAGCATAACCCATAAGAACCCAAAGGTGACAAAATCGAAACACGAGGAGAGCGGCCCGAATATAAGCATAAATTTCTTGAGAAATTTCACATTGAATTTTTTCGGGCGCGTGAGAAATTCATCATCTACATTATCGAACGGAATCGCAAGCTGGGACGAATCGTAGAGGAAGTTGTTCAAGAGAATCTGCGGTGCCGTCATTGGCAAAAACGGGAAGACGAGCGAGGCGACCGGCATACTGAACATATTGCCGAAATTTGAAGAAAGCGCCATCTGGAGATATTTGAACGTATTCGCAAATGTTTTCCGTCCCTCTACGATCCCCTCGACGATCTCACGCAGTCCCTTTTTGAGGAGAATGATGTCCGCCGTTTGCTTTGCGACGTCAACCGCATTCTCCACGGAAATACCAACATCGGCTTCTTTGAGTGAGAGAACGTCGTTCACGCCGTCCCCCATATATGCGACGACGTGACCGTTTTCGCGGAGAACCCGTATGATCCGCTGTTTTTGTTCGGGCGTCACGCGGAAAAAAACGGTGGTACTTTGAGCGGTGCGCCGCAATTCATCATCAGTGAGCTTCGCGACCTCGTCTCCCCCGATCGCACCCTGAATTCCAATTCCGATCTCCTCCATAATTTTCTTTGTGACAAAGAGATTGTCACCGGTCGCAATTTTGACAGCTACATTGATCTTGGCCAATTTTTCCAACGTCTCTTTCGCGGTCTTTTTGGGCGGATCGAGAAAAGCGAGGAAACCAACAAAAGAAAGAGCTTGCTCGTCCGTCGCGCCGTACGGCGTATGCTTCAATGGTACGTCCCGAATGCCGACCGCAAGCACACGAAACCCATCTTTACTCAACGCTTCATATTCGGCATTGACCTTCTGCCGCACCGAAGGTGCCAGTTTTTTCTGTTTCGCAATGCCCCAGAAATCTGCAAATTTTAATATCTCTTCCGGCGCACCCTTCGCGATGAGAACCGTCTTTCCCCGCTTTTTTACAACGACCGATTCTATGCGGCGCACGGCATCAAACGGGATTTCGTCTACTTTTTCCCAGTCGTTCACATCGATACGTTTATAGTTTTCTATCGCCGCATCAAGCACGCCACGTACGCCCGTGAGATGTCTGCTGCTCATGAGTCCCCAAAAAAAGGTTTCATCGCTTTCTGCGCCGAAGGGATCCACACACCTCATGAGTGCAATCTTATCCTCGGTGAGCGTTCCAGTCTTGTCAGTGCAGAGCACGTCAACGCTCCCGAAGTTGTGGATTGCGGCGAGTTTTTTCACGATAACGCCGCCCCGCGACATCGCGAGCGCGCCTTTCGCCAGATTGCTCGTAACGATCAAAGGCAGAAGTTCGGGCGTGAGGCCGACCGCGATCGCAACAGAGAAAAGAAACATCTGCAACGGATCTTGGCGGTTGAAGAAAATATTGAGGAGGATGACGGCGAGCACGAGAAATAGCGTCACGCGGAAGATAAATCTGCTGAACTCCTTGAGATTCTTTTCAAACTCTGTGGGAACGTCCGGTTTCCTTAATTTTTCGGCGATACCGCCGACCCGGGTCCTCGCACCAGTCGCCGTCACAACGGCAAATCCTTTTCCGGAAACGACACTGGATTCCATTAAAACCGTCCGTGCCGCTGGCATACCAGCTTCTTTCTCTACGGGGACCGATTCCCCGGTGAGCATGCTCTCGTCGACGAAAAGGTCTTTCGCCTCAAAAAGAATACCGTCTGCCGGAACGATATCTCCCGCCTCAAGCGCAAAGACATCACCCGGAACGATGTCTCGGACGTGCCGCTCTTCGAGCTTCCCATCACGCAGAACCGCCGCCGTCACCGTTACTTTCTCACGCAGAGCTTCTGCCGCCTTCGCGGAGCGGTAGGTGTTTATAAAATCAATGAGCGCGCTCCCGAAAACGATGGCGAGGATAACGCCCGCTTCAAAACGCGACCCCAGTATGCCGGAGATGAGCGCCGCAGCGACCAAAAGAATAAGGAGCGGGCTCCTAAATTTGGAAAGAAAAATAAAAAGTGGCCGCAGACGTTTCCGCTCCGCAAGCTCGTTCGGGCCGTATTGTCGCAACCTGCGTACGGCTTCTCGCGAAGAGAGGCCTTTCTCCGAAGTTCCCTGCGCGGCAAAAACGTCACCCTGCTTTTCCATAACCCTTATTGTATCTCAGAACCGAATATTTCGAGAACGAACCTCTTCAAACGGCTAAGCCGCTTCCCAGAACCTATCTCACGTCTCAAAACTACGCCAGCCCGCATTGCGCGCCATCAACATCATCGGGATATTCGCTTATCATTGCTCGATCCATCCCTCTATGACAGGGACCGTCATCGTCACGCAGTAATCGGCGGTCCCCGATTATCAAAAATCACCGAATATGTCGGTGGTTTTTGAGGTAAAAACTTGCTCGTTGCCGGCCGCCAAAGCGATCCTAGTTGCTGTTCCGCTGAACACTGAAGCTGGTTCCGTTATTTCCAAGCGACGAAGGCATCGCTTTAGGAACGCCCGATGAATTCACCATGGTGATGGCATCGTTTTTCCAGAGCGAGTTGTTGATGGAACCAGTGTAGCCGTTCAATGTCACTTGGGCGTTCGCGAACTGGATCGTGCCGAAATTCGCGAGAGGCAGCACGCCGCCGCTCCAGGGAGCTTCCATGATCCATTCCGCTGATTGGCGCAGAGCGTTTGACTTCTGCGACGTTGAAAAACTCTTGCCAGTCGTCGTATCAACAATTGACAGTTGGAATTTGTTGCCGGAGAGGTACCGCACTTCGGCATTCATGACGTCTCCCGCCTTGACCGGTAAATTGATTTTGAAGCTTGGCTTCGGATACATCTCATACCATACATAGTAGCTGGCATGGCCGTTCATACAGTCGTGCTCGGTGCCAAGCTGTTCCACGGAATTGTCGCTATACCCATCAATGCCCACCCAAGCGGAAGAATACGTGTTCGTACTGCCGCAGGTAAGCGCAGGTACCGTCCAACCGCCCTTCACGTCGCTTACCGCATTGCTCTGCGGGTTCGTTAGGTTCGTCTCTGCCGCATAACCCGCCCAGTTCAAGCTTGTTCCATTTTTATACCTGATGCGCGGCGCGAACGTTGCTGAATCAGAGGCGTTTTGGTCAAGCCCATTGTTCAGCTGGGTCACGTCGGCCGAATCCAGGTTCTCTGAGGCGGACATCAAACCCTGATCGTTCGTGATAACTGGTTCTGTATTGGTTGTACCGGCCATTGGCTGTCCAGAATTTACCGCCGTGTTGTTTGATCTATTGGCAGTAAAGAAGTATAGCCCGATAAGTATGGCGATCACAACGAGCGTTATGGCAATAACTTGTGCCGATCCTTTGTGATTGTTGCTCATGTTTGTTTTTATTATTTGTTGTTCCCCTCACCTGTCGACGTTGAAGTAGGATGCTGTTCTGCTTTGGAGCTCGAGCTATTCTCTGTTCCGGTTACCGAATGCACCGCGACGATCAGGTTTTTGATTGAGGTCCGGTAATCCTTGAGTGCTTGCTGAACCGCCTGCATATCTTTTCTGAACTGGGTCAATGTTTCCTTTGGATCATTGGACGTGCACGAGAAACTGTTCGCATTATTTTGTGCCTGAGTCACTGGAGCTTGCACGGCTGCCTTTTCCGCTTGAATATCGGAAACAAGATTGGCATAGTTCGCTACGGTCTTGCCCGAAGGAACGACGGTATTCGTGTAATAATCTTCCACGCGCTGTGCGATTGCGTCAAACTTATCTTCCATATTTTTTGCGAGATCCGTCAAATGCACCGACCGCTGTTTGATGGCGTTCTCCCGCGCTTGGCACGCCCGGAGCTTCACGTCCTGCAATCGCCCTTTTGGCGAACTTGTTGCCCGGCTGCTCGACGTCAACGAACCTCCTCCCGACCTTGGAGGAAAACTCGTCCTGCTCGGCGGCGGTGCCGCCAAGACCGTTATTGTTGAAAAGAGGACGGCGGCTGCAACGGCAGAAAACCAGGCCGCCCGACCCTTAAATAAAAATTTATTCACGCCTTATATTATACAGGAGTCAGAAAAACGCGGTCAATATAAGCAAAAACAAGCATATATTCTACGTTGCGGAGGCGGCTGGATTCGAACCAGCGAGGGGATTTCTCCCCTAACATCTTAGCAGGATGCTGCCTTCAGCCACTCGGCCACGCCTCCATTCCTGCCACAAAAGTGTAATCGAAAACGGCTTAATTTTCAAGAAAATGTATGCGCCCACCCTCTTTTGCACTCTTCGGGCAATTGGTTTTGATTCAAGG
>CAZADL010000004.1:0-48436 GCA_964483915.1 uncultured Candidatus Saccharibacteria bacterium
TCGAACCGGGCCGCTCAGAAAAAGAAAATCTCCCCGAAGGGAGATGATCAGCAAACTAATTATATCAATCCACCTTCGGGCAAGTCAAATAACAATTATGAACAACCAAGCACAACCAACAGCAACGAGGGTGCGGCCGAGAGAAACGGCGAAGGAAACGACAGATAGCTTCTTCGCGCCGATCGGCAACACCAAGCCCTACTTCAAAGCGGCCTTCCAAGGCTTCGCGGGTAGCGGCAAAACATTCACCGCAGCGCAGGTCGCGGTCGGACTGCACAAGCGGATAGGTTCGAAAAAACCGATCGTAATCTTCGACACCGAACAAGCATCAAAATTCCTCAAACCGCTTTTCGCGGAGGCCGGAATCGAAGTGCTCGTCCGCGAATCGAAGTCACTGGCCGACCTACGGCAGACGATGGAAAAGATGCGATCCGGAATATCGGACATCCTTCTCATCGATTCAATCTCGCACGTATGGGAAGGGTTCCTTCAAGCCTACGCCGAGAAAGTTCACCGGACACGCCTGGAATTCCAGGATTGGGGAATCATCAAGCCGACATGGAAGCGAGAATTCTCCGACCCATTCGTGAGCGACGGGTATCACGCGATCTTCACCGGCCGCGCCGGATACGAGTACGACAACGAAAAAAATGCCGACACCGGCAAACGCGAAATCTTCAAGTCCGGAATCAAGATGAAGGTCGAAGGCGAAACCGCCTACGAGCCGGACATGCTCGTCCTCATGGAGCGCTTCGAAGAAGTGCTCGGAGACGACAAGAAGGTATGGCGCGAAGCCACGATCATCAAAGACCGAAGCACTCTGCTCGACGGCCGGACTTATAAAAATCCGACCTATGAGAACTTTGCGCCGATAGTAGAAGCCCTGCTTACCGATCCAATTCCGAGAGACACAGTAGTCATGCCTGAATCAGATACTGGCCTGCTCTTCCGAACCGAGGAGGAAAAAGCCGAATGGCGCAGAGAGCGCGATAAGTGGATAGAGGAGCTGGACGGTCTCCTTATCCGCATCGCACCCGGCGCGGTCGGCCGAGACAAACAACTGAAGCTTGACCTGCTGGATCGAGTATTCGGGACAACCTCAATGACAGCGATCGGCGAGCTCCGGCCTGAACGCCTGGCCGACGGCTACAAGAAGCTGGGTCTCGAAGCCGTGTCGATGGGCATCGCGGAAATTGTAGAACTCCCGGATGGGCGCAAGCGCCTAGTCTCAAAATTGCCTCCTAATGGCAACGGGAATGGAAACGGAAATGGGCACGCCCACACGGAAGAAAAGTCGACGCCCGCTTCCGCACCCGCAAAAAAGGTAACTAAGAAAAAGTAACCACCGGCGTTAGCTTCCGACTCTGCCCTCATCGCGGAAGCGTGAGGTCAGAGATCGGAAGCCGACAAAGGATCAAACATTTTATGGGAATAGACATCTACGCGCGCTGGAAAAACCAGACGCCAAAGCAAAAGAAAAAGCAGATCACTGGCTTCTCAGTGGATCACGGCAATGTCGGCTATCTGCGTGAAGCATATCGGGGAGAACACTTCGCAACACGATATCTATGCCGCGAAGCCTTCGGGAAAAACAACGAAGCAAAAATCCCGGCCAAGCTTCTACGCGAACGATTGCCAAGAACTCTCGAAGTGGTCGAACAACGAGAGCGCACGATTTATAAGCAAACGGATCAAAAGAAAATCGACAAAGTGAAGCAAAGCTTCGTGGACTTCGTGGATCTCTGCGAACGGAAAGAGAAAGAAACCGGAGAGCCATGCACGATAATCGCCAGCTACTGACCATGAAATACGCATTCAACCTCGAATGGAACGAGCTTCCAGAAGAACTAAGGGAAGCAAAAATCCGGGAGTACATCCTCGCCGGAGACAAGCGTGACTGCGAAGAATGCGATGGCGTAGGAGAGATTCCTACAGCAATGGAACGAGGCGACATAAAAGCCAGCAAGCCATGCAGCCACTGCAGCGGAACCGGCCGAGTCAATCCTGACCCGGACGACCTGCACCAGCAAGAGGAAGCAGAAGAAGACATCCGCATTCACTTCCCGATTTACTTTTAACGGCTCTCGATTCTGTCCTGACCGCGAGAGCGTCAGGCCAGAAATCGGGGAGCTGTTTCCCTTTCGTCAAACAAAAACATGGAAAACGAAATAACCTCAATAATTCCAAACTCGACTCAAATCCCGCACCTCATTATTCGGGAGTGGATGCCACTTCTGAGCGATGTAGAGCTGAGGATTCTTCTTGTCGTTGCGGACCAGACGCTGGGCTGGATTGAAGACCCGGAAACAAAACGCCGCAAAGAGAAGGATTGGATCAGTCAGGGCCAGCTGATGAAGAAAATAAACCGCAGCGATCGCGCCATTCAAAACTCACTCAAGAGACTTGTAGACGAGCTGAGAATTATCCAGGCCCACGACGAAGCGGGTGTACTCCTAGACTCGCCACAAAAGCGCATGAAGTGCGGAGGAAAAATCTTCTACCGCTTGAGTCTTAAACGGCCGCAACAACCCACCCCCGAAGTAAGTTCGGGGGCAGAAAAAACCTCAAACTTTTCACCTCCCCCGAAAAATCTTCGTGCGAAGAATTTTCGGGCTACAAAAGAAACCGGTTTTACAAAAGATAAGTCCTTCGGACAAGCGAGCTTGATTCAAGAATCTAAAAAAGATGTGGATAAGCCCGTGGATAAACCAACCCTGCCAACCCGCTACTTCTTCGGGAAATTCTCTCAGCTCACCTGGGGCATTCGGCATACCCGTCCGATCTTCGTGAAATTCAAAGACGGCAATTTGCTCAAGCATGCACTCGGCCACTTGACCGAATTCCAACTTGAGCTGGAGCTCGTGTGGTTTTTACAAAACAAGCCGGAGATGAAGCCGACAATCGGCGCGGCTTTATGCAAAGAAGTAATCGAAGATTTTATACAGACCAGTTTCAAAGAGTACGGATTCTACAACACGCTAGAGCGAACCGCGCTGCAGTACAGCCGACGCGAACCGGAAGAAGTCCGTGGCGAAGCTGCCGCAATGGTCGAAGCGCTGAAGAAGTTGAAGGACTCATTTTCAATGAGGCAAACAAACAGCATATGAGACACATCGATTTATTTTCAGGCATCGGCGGATTCGCTTTGGCGATCGAAAAAGTGTGGCCGAATTCCGATCACATCTTTTGCGATAACGATTCCTACTGTCAAAAATTACTCAAACTAAGATACCCAAACACAAAAATCTATGGCGACATCAAAGAGATCAAATCTATTACCGACTCCGACTGGCTCGGACTACAAAAGCCGGGGAAGAAACAGCAAGCAGGTAGGCGTAGACAATTATTTAAAGTCGATATCCTCACGGGAGGATTTCCATGCCAGCCATTCTCTCAGGCCGGAAAAAGACGAGGGACAAGCGATGACCGTTACCTCTGGCCGGAAATGCTTCGAATCATTCGACTTACGAATCCACGATGGGTCATCGCTGAAAACGTGCGTGGGTTATTTACTATGCAAAACGGTTTGGTATTCGAACAAGTGTGCCTTGACCTGGAAGCCTCCGGCTACGAAGTCCAACCGCTCATTATTCCAGCTGTCGCCGTCAACGCTCCGCATCGAAGGGACAGGATCTGGTTTATTGCTCACGCCATCAGCGATCCAGCCGATCGAAAGAAAAAAAGCGGAAAGCTACCTGAAGCGCCAAATAAACAGAAACAAAACGGGTCGCAATACGGTCCCGCCCGGCAATCTTTACGAGCAACTCTTGGCTGGGGGAGCGACCGATCTGAGGAAGACGTCATTGTGGCCGGTGCTTTTGGGCACGCCGAAAGCACAAGACAGCCGCGCGGCAATGAGAGATCGGGGGAAGCACAATATGGGAGAACAGGTTCAGGAAGCCATCAACGCTCTGCTTCCCACACCGAGAGTAAGCGAGGTCGAGGGGGCGCCGGTAAAGAACGCGGAGTTAAAGAATGGGCGATGGATCAGGATGAATCAAAAGGGCGTGAGATTCGGAGTAAAGGTGAAAGACGTGCTGGCAGTATTGCCTACGCCACGAGCGGGGAATCCGGGAAGCAGGCCAAACAAAAAAGGTGGAAAGATTTTGAACGAGGAAGTTGGGAAAGGATCTGGCTTGAAGTTGCAGCCGAACTTTGTGGAATGGATGATGGGCTACCCGCAAAACTGGACGAATTTGAATTATCAAAATCAAGACATCGGATAGAGAGACTTAAGGCCCTAGGGAATGCGATCGTGCCGCAAGTCGCGGCAAAGATCATGCAGGCAATCAAAAAGACGGAAGAAAACCCTGGCCTCACTCGAAGCATTCGGAATTGAATGTCCGTGTTTTTCGAGTGGGGCTAACCCACTGTTCGCCTGAGGTCGACAGGCGGTCAAGAAAAGATAAAGAAATTATAAAGAAAAGTTAAAGCTATGGAACAAGATCAGAATCTACTTGAAACGATTCTACGGGCAATAGTCAACCACCCTGAACAGGTGGAAGTGACAAGGCACGTAGACGAGATGGGCGTGCTCCTCTCGGCGAAGCTTGGCGAGGGCGATGCGGGAATCGTGATCGGCAAAGAAGGACGGGCTATCAAAGCCATCCGTTCGGTCATGAACCTCGTCGGCCGCAGAAGCAAAGCTCGTGTCAGTGTTCGGCTCAACGTCCCGGATCTGCCCCGCAACGCGGGATCAGAGTCGGCCTCGGCCTAACAACACATCGGCGACCCCGCCGCTACGAACGGGACAAAGACACAAAACCCGTTAATTAAAACAGCTATGAACCGTACCCAAAAAGGAAAAATTATTGAACAAAAAGCACAGGCCCTTCTCGCTCAGGAAGGCTACTGGATCGAGAAGGCTCGGCGCGCCAAGTTCCAACAACAAGACCTATTCGGGTGCTGGGACTTTATGGCTGTCGGCAAAAAAGAGATTCGCTTTATTCAGGTTAGCTCGGAGCGCTTCAGTTCCAGGTCGAGAGCAGACCAAGAGCGAATGCTTGCATTCCCAAAGCCGGTAAATACCACAAAAGAATACTGGCGGTGGAATGAAAAGACGGACAAGTTCGAAATTATAACGCTATGAAAACCAGAATAGAAACACTCGAGTCGATTCACGACTCATTGCTAGAAGAAAAAGTGCGGCTGGAGATTGCGATACGCAACCTTGAAGACCGCGGCGACGATGACGTGGTGATCCCGCGCCTGACCCCATTCAACATAGAGGGCCAAAAGACCAAGAAAGAATTGGTGGCCGAGTACCAGGAACGGATCGAAAAAGTCGAACACGCCATCTTAACAACTGAAAAATTAATTGAAGAAGAACATGACCAGATTCGACAACCCAAAAAAGAACCCGCTGGCACGGAGAAAAAATAAGCCAAGACTTATAGGCGGTGCATACATTCCGGCCGACCTGCTGGCCGAAGCTCAAAAGCGGCGCATTGAAATGGTCGAGCGAGAGATGGCAACGCAGGCATACCTTGCGCTCCCGCTTCGAAGACGGGTCCGGATTCGCATCAAACTATTCTTCATAAACCTATGGAAAAAAATACGAAGACAATAAAAATCACAGACCTCAAGCACCCGGCCTACAACCCGCGCGAGATAAAGCGCGAAGATATTGACGCCCTGAAGCGGTCAATTGAAAGATTCGGATTGCGCGGACTGATTACAGTTAACACCAGTAAGGGACGCGATGGCTTTATCGTTGGCGGAAACATGACCGTCATGGCCCTCAAAGAGCTGGGATGGGAAACGATACCGAAAGAGAATGTGGATTTGGTAGATATGCCGGAGAAAGAAGAAAAGGCCCTGAGCCTTGCCTTAAACAAGATTGCTCAACGGCGCGATTGGAATGACGAGAGGCTGGCCGAACTCATGGTCGAGCTCAATCACTCCGACTTTGACCTGACCCTCACCGGCTTCAATGAAGTGGAAATAAGCAATCTCCTCGACAGCCAAATGCTCGAAGAGCCGGATGAAGAAGATAAAACCGCCGAAGAAGAATACGAGGAAATAAAAAAGCCCGTATCAAAATATGGTGAAGTTTATAAGCTCGGCCGACACCGGCTTATGTGCGGAGACGCAACCAAGATCGAAGACATCAAGAAATTGCTCGGCACAATCAAGGTGGATATGGTTTTTACCGATCCTCCTTACAACGTGGCTCACGTCAGTCACGAAAAGCGCGGGAAGTTTCCAACCGAGCAGGGAAAGATTCTCGGCGATCAGCAGAGCCAAGAAGACTTCGAAGCCTTCAGCGAAAAAATATTCGCCAACTACCATGAAATTCTGAAGCCAGGTGCAACGATGTACGTCTGCACAGGCTATACCAGTTATCCGCTGTGGTACTACGAAATGCTGAACGCCGGGTTTGAATTTTCCTCGACAATCGTATGGGTTAAACCATCCTTCGCTATCGGCTGGGGAGACTACAAAAAACAATATGAACAGGTCATGAAAGCCAAGCGAAGCAAAGGCAAGACCAAAGCTCAGCCACTTATGTATGGCTGGAAGAAGGGGGAAAGACACTTCTTCTACGGCGATAACAACGAGAGCGACGTGTGGGATATGCCTCGTAAAGCTATTACCAAGATGGCTCATCCGACCGAGAAACCGGAGTGGCTTATTATGCGCGCCATAAAGAACTCAAGCCGGGTCGGTCAAGTCGTGGTCGACTTCTTCGGCGGATCAGGAAGCACGCTTTTCGCCGCAAACAAACTGGAACGCACCTGCTATCTGCTTGAACTCGATCCGCGCTGGTGCGATGTGATTCGCAATCGCTGGGAGAAGGTCAAAGTGAAAGGTTAAAGAAAAGATAAAGAAAAAGTAAAGCAGTATGACAAAGCCCGCACTCACCACCTCAAAGATGCCAGGAGAAACCGAACAGCAGTACACTGCGTGGCTTTTGTATTGCGAAGCCGGGAGCCTTCGGAAGACCGAGGGGCTATGGAACAGGGTTGGGCAAAGCTTGGGTGAAGCTGGGGTGGAATTTGCCGATCGGCTCGGTAAGAAACCCAGCGATACCACCCTAGAAACGTGGTCAAAGAAATACCGTTGGGTTGAACGGAAAGACCTCAAGCTCACCGAGGATTTGGAAGGTCTCCGCAAAAAGGCGCAGGAGATCAAACAGAAAAAAGTATTTGCTATCGGCGAAGTTTTCTGGGAAAAGCTACAGGCTCTGAAGAAGCAGATCAAAAAAGGAGAAGGCGCAACGGTAGATGAGATCAAGAAGTTGTGGGAAATGTTCAGGACTGAAATGGGAGAGTCACTCGGTAAGCACGAGCTGAGCATCAACGAAGATGAGCAAAAGCCTCCGACTCCAGAGCAAGAGGAACTTGGCCAAGCTATAGACGAAACTATCAAAGCCTTTTATGGACGAAAAGGAAAAGCAAAAAAGTAGCATCCTGTATTGGATCAAACAGAACGGAATAAAAAACGAGAGCGGCGATCCGATTGAGTTCGCCGATCACCGCTTCATGCTAGATATTTATTCCGACCGGACACCAATACAGGTTGTACGCAAAGGGTCGCAGATTGGAGCGAGCACGATGGAAATCCTGCGAGCTGTGCACGCTGCGCGCTTTTGGGGCATCAACCAAATTTATACGCTCCCAACCGTAGATGACGTAGCTGAGTTCGTAAAAAGCAAAGTGAACCGCATCGTGAAAGTGAACCCGTGCATGCTCGAAGGCGTAAGCGGAAAGGACGTGGACTCGATAGAGCAAAAACAGATCGGTAAGTCCTTTTTATTCTTCAAAGGAACCTACACGGAAAAGGAAGCAATCATGCTCACGTCTGATCGCAATATTCACGACGAGCTCGACAAGTCCAAGCCTGAAGTCATTCGAGACTTCACCTCGCGTATGGGGTTCTCAAAGATACGAAGCCAGCATTACTTCTCGACCCCAACCATTCCGGACATGGGCGTCGACAAATTGTTTGGACAATCGGATCAAAAACACTGGCGGTTCAATTGCAAACACTGCAACTACGAGCAACACATGGATTGGGAAAAGAACGTCGACCGGGAACGCAGAATATACATCTGTCAAAAATGCCACGGTGAGATTACCTCGCGGCATGTAAACGACGCAGGCTGGTGGGAGGCCAGGTATCCGGGAGAGCCAATAAGCGGCTACTGGATAAGCCAAATGATATGTCCGTGGCGCACCGCATCCGACCTACTTACCGAAGAAGCCAATGCCGAAGACCAGCAATACTTCTACAACTTCGTGTTGGGCCTGCCTTATATAGCATCGGATCAGAAAATTCCGCAGAGCCTATTCCTCCGCAACACCACGAGCGAGGAAGTGGAAACATCAGGTTGGAATGTGATGGGAGCGGATACCGGAGACGAAAACCATATAGTCATTGGCAACGCGAAAGGAATATTCTGGATCGGAAAAATAAAAGACCGGCCGAACAAGACACGCTGGGAGTACATGGCCGAGCTGATTCAATTCTACGACGTGCGGGTTTGCGTGATTGACGCAATGCCGTGGACGGAAGAAGCATTGCGCCTGGCCCGCAAATTCCCATACCGCGTCTACGTGAACTTCTACAAAGACGATCCGAAGATGCTAGAAGTCGTCCGATGGAACGATGAAAAAGAAGAAGACGAAAAGCCATTTGAAGAAGAAGTAAAAGTGCTCACCTCCCGCAATCGAATTATCGATGACACGATATCGTCCCTGCGCCGGGGAGAAATAAAGTTTGCAATGAAGCCAGATGACCCAACATTTAAAATGCTCATCGAACACGCACAAACAATGTATGCACGAACAGTCACAAATCAATACGGCCAGGAAAAGCGTGAATGGGAGTCGACGACCGGCGTCGATCACGCCTGGCATGCACTTTTATACTGGCATGTCGCTTTCAAAAAGAGACTCAAGTATGAACCAAATAACTGACAAAAAAATAACGGGTACCACTACGGAAGAACGTGCTCTTCTGCTTATGGAAATCGCCAAAGACCTGGCAGCCGTCGAGGAGGAGGGCTTCGGTCGGATCGTGATTGAGGTTAAGAACAATCGGATCGTTAACTGGTGGAAAGTCTCTTCCCGAACAGCGCGAGGTTTTTGGCGTAAAGTGCGAGGAAACGTGGATCATTTGACTTCGTAAAAACCTTGGTCAATGTTGTGTTGTGGATGGATAAACGGCCTTTAGAAAATCCTTAGAAAATGTTTAGGAAATCCTATTGCCCCATCAGCGAAAATTATTATGCAATGCCAAACTGCCCGTAATCTGACTACCTTTCTAAATACGCAGATTAGCGGAGAATTTTGGCAGAGCGTAAACCATCCAAGGAAAACGGTTCTCGCCTTGTTTTGCACGATTGGATTGCAAGACGGTAAGGAGGTCGACTTGAGCCGAGGTAAATTAGAAACGCATAAAGAAATTTATGGCTAAAAAACAATTCGTCATCGGAGCAGGCGCACTAGCAATTGTCTTCGGTCTCGCTCTCGGCGTAACGAGTGGCTTTACGTTCAGTCAAGGTTCCCCGGTATCGGCGCAAGTCCAACCGGATAATTCTGCTGTACCAGGCCCTCACACGAACGCCGCGATCGAGTCCATCAGAGCAGAGCTGGATAGCGTTACTCAATACGAATCGGCATATGGCTGCTTGACCTTCGGTCGAGGTGGCCAGTCTGAATTCTGCGGAGCATCAAAAGAGCGCGTAGGGACACTAGAGAACAAGCTTACTGAAGAAGTTCACAAGCTCGAACTCTCGGATCGTTCATCCGAAGCGCTTGCCCAAGTAAAGAGCAACATCGAATCTCTCGCTGAGAGGAAAGCCGATGTTACCTTTGAGGGCACCTCCGCGAATCCTTACACCAATGCCGTCAAACGTATTGAGCAGTGGCAGGATGACAAAGGGTTCTTGTACATCGTCAACCCAACGAACAACACCGTTGTTCAATTCGGGCCTGGCCCTGGTAGCAAGATTCCCTTCGAACGCGACGGAAGCAAGAGCCTTCCTCAGTCAGAGCTTAAAGCAATGGCAGAGGAATATCTCTCAAAGCATGTTGCAGACTTCGACTCAGTCAAAGCTAACTTTAGCTTCCGACAGATGTCTAAGCCCGGCAGCGTGAGCTACGCTTTCCGCTGGGAGGCTAAGTCCAAACCTCAGGGTGAGGACGTGACTCCGTTCGTTCAAATCGTCCTGTCGCCGGTGGGTGAAGTCATGAGCTTCAACGACGTGCGTAGCCTATATTCTAACTAACACACTATGAAGAAAACACTCTCACGAGTCGCGCCTTTCCTCATGGCTGTTGTCATGTTGGGATCGTTCGCAGGCGTCGCGTCGGCTCAGACTTACATTCACGCTAACGGTGGTTCGTATTGGTCACAAAGCGGCTCTGGCTGGAACTCGATCAGCAATGACGGGTACTGTGTCAGTGGCCGCGGGCCGTGCGGGTCGAGCCTCTGGTATCTGCAGTGGAATTACAACACGAGCGGATGCGGGGCGGATGCGAATTCGACCTACACAATGGCATCGGTAGTCGGCTACAATGGCGACACCTATGCTTGGATCGATAGCTCAACTGGAAATATGTACGGAGCCGATTATCTCGTCACGTACAATTACGCCAGTAGCTACGCCTCCACCGTTGACCAAAGTGCGTACTACGAAGCATGGGCAACCATCGCGCTCGACAAGTACCGCACCTCGAACGTCCAGCACAGTGACGGCTGGGGAGCCGCATATGCCTGCAACGGCGTGAGCGGTCTTCAAGTCGAATTCGACGAGGTCAAACTGGAAATCTAGCTAGGCGTCCTGACCGATAGTCAGATCGGCATTTGGAAGCATGGCTAAAAGGGGCTCCCGCCAATCCGGGGGCCTCTTTAGTTATCCACTAGTCAAAACATGACAAAACAGGACAGATAGGGTATACTGAAAATAAGCCGAAATGAAAGGCCAATTAATATGCTATTTACCCCAAAACCACAACATACAAAAATCCTTTTAGGGATCTTTGGCGTTGCAGCAGTAGTTGGCATTGCCATTTTTATTAATACGAAGACAGGAAGCAATACTCAGACCGCTGTGTCTGACAAAAGTCCGAGCGTCGAAGAACTGCAACAGGAGATGTCCCGAATCGCCCGGTACGAATTTGAACACGGGTGCGTTGAAAAGAACGAGCGGGGCCAGGATGTTTTCTGCGGCGAATCGAAAGAAAAGGTAGATGCCGCCGAAGCCCGATACAACGCTGCAGTAAAAGCATCAACAATGCCAGAGAGTGCAACCGTACAGGCTGATACTGAAGCGATCAAGAAATTTATGGGTGACGCTGCTTACCAGGTGGAATATTCCCGCAGCCAATCTCCCGCAAACTTTAGCGTGGGAGTGCTGACAAAACTTTCAGATCAAGGCGATGAGCGTATTGATACGCCGCAAGCGTGGAAGCGGACAGTAAATATTTACAGAGCAACCCAAGAGATTGAAGGAACTTGCCAAGTCTACGAGTATGAAGTGTATCCGAAGACTCACGATATTGTGGAAGTGCGCGTAGTCTATCCTGAAAACTATCAGGGCAAATGCACGAAAGGTGATTTATTCTCACCCAAGATTTCTGAAGCCAAAATAAAAGAGGTCGGTCAAGGATATCTCAAAAACCTTGGGCTTAAGCAATCGTTTACCGTCACTCCCGTTGATGATATGAGTCGATGGCAATGGAAGTGGCAAGATGAGAGTCACAAGCTTCCGGAGGGAGTCGTCGGCAGGTCGGCCGTCGATTCAAAACCAACCATAAGATTATTCATTTCAAGCGCCGGGAAATTACTTCAATACAACAACACGGTCGCGCTATTTGAGAATTAATATGAATAACAAAATCCCCAAAAATTATCTTACAGCCAAAGAAGCCGCAGATGTCCTCCATGTAAGTGAGCGGACGATCATGCGATATATTAAAACCAAACGATTGCTTGCCACCAAGATAGGTCAATGGCGAATTAAAAAAGAGGACATTGACCGTCTGGTGAAGGCAAGCAGTAACAAATAATTTTATGACAGATCAATTTTTATCCAATACTGAGCCCCCACGATTCAGCTTTCTGAAAACAAAAAGTGCCGTTGCTGTTGGAATTAGCATAGCAATCATAGCTGTGGGGGCACTGGTGTGGTACGTCTCATACAACAGCCAATTCGCAGCCCCTCAAGCGAATGGAGAAATAGAGCAAGTGGTTGTACCCCTTGGATCGGGAGACTTTACAAACCTTGCAAAGCTTCTGAAAGATAAAGGATTTGTAAAAAGCGAGACCGGATTCAAGATCGCTTACTTCAAAACATTCGGGATCGACTGGAAAGCGACAACCTGCGTGGACTGCTTTGTCCCTGGCGCTTATAAAATTTCCAAGAGTATGACGGCTTGGCAGGTGGCTGAAACTTTCAAAGAAGGGCCTTATATGAAATGGGTCGTGATTCCAGAAGGGCTCCGCAAAGAGCAGATTGCAGCTATTCTCGCCAATCAGCTTGGGTGGAACGAAGATGCAGAAAAGAAATGGGTCACTACCTATACGTCAATGAATTACGATGAGATCGAAGGTCTATATTTCCCCGACACTTACCTGATCCCGATCGACGAAGAACCTTTGAAGGTGGCCGATAGATTGCGCGCTAAGTTTAATGAGAAGCTCCAGCCTTATACCCAGGAGGCTCTCAAACAGAACATTAAATGGACAACGGCACTCAAGCTCGCTTCAATCGTGCAAAGAGAAGCGGCCGGCAAAGATGACATGCCCCTCATCGCCGGCATTCTGTGGAATCGTCTGCTCAAAGACATGAAATTAGAAGTCGATGCCACCGTGCAATATGTTCGAGATGATCAGATTCATTACGGCGAAGCACGATACGATAAGCAACCAGGTAGCTATACCAGCGAGGGCACCTGGTGGACGCCGATCAAGTCGGAAGATAAAGATATTCCCTCGCCTTATAACACCTACCGAAACAAAGGCCTGCCTCCTCACCCGATCGACAACCCCGGCATCGACGCAATCAAAGCGGTGCTTTATCCGGAGGAAACGGAATGCATGTTTTATCTCCACGACAAATCAAAGACCATCCATTGCGCCAAAATCTTCGAGGAACACAAGGCAAATATCGCAACTTATCTAAGTGATTAATTATGAATCTTCTCATTGTCGAAAATGACAAAGAAACCCTTAATTTCTTAAAGCCTTCCCTGAAGGCCGAAGGGTTTGTCGTCGACACAGCAGAAGATGGAGAGGTTGGATCTTATAAAGCTCAAATAAATGATTACGATCTTATCATTTTAGATATTGGGTTACCGCGAAAAGACGGACGGCAAGTTTGCTCTGAGATTCGATCAGCAGGCAAGAGCATGCCGATACTTATACTCTCGGTAAAAGGAGAGATTGAAACAAAGGTAGATCTTCTAAGCATCGGAGCCGATGATTATATTACGAAGCCGTATTCATATGCGGAACTAGCGGCAAGAGTAAAAGCATTAATACGTCGGCCGCAGAAAGTGGAAGATCAGATTTTTAGTGTGGGTGACATAGAACTCAATCTGCCCAAACGATCTGTCTATCGGGGCGGGAAGAAAGTTCATCTGGCTCCGAAAGAGTTTTTCCTTTTGGAATTCTTGCTACGCAATCGAGGACGGGTTCTCACGCGACAGACGATCCTGGAACATGTTTGGGACATGAATGCCGACTTGTTTACCAATACGGTTGAGACGCACGTCACGATCCTCAGACGAAAACTTAAAGGCAGAAATAGGGGTGATTTTATAAGGACTGTTTCCGGCACCGGATATGTAATTGACTGAATTATGGCTTAAAATATTTAAAGATATCTGTTATAATTAACACGTGGATTCTGTGGTCGAGGAATCCGAATCTTAAAGAAACAGCATAAAATTTATGAAGAAAATCATCAAAGAGATTCTATCAAACAAGGCAGTTCGCAGCAGCTCTGTTTTGATGTCGCTTATCGCGGCTGTCATGACTGTTGGCGCTCCGTGGCTTGATAAATAGACACGTCCCACTTCTACAGGCGTAAGATTGTCTCGCTCCTATGAAACCGCGAGAATTATTTTATCGGATTATACGTCCTCAGTCAGAGAATGAAGACGTTGCCCGGCGCGAATACATTTTAAATATACTTTTGGTATCTTGCGCAGTTTTGTTTTTCGTCACGTTTCTATTCTCTGTCTTTCAATATTTCACACTGCCGCAATACAGGGGGACATACCCCATCTTTTTTCTTTTTGCCATTTTGGTATTTGGGTTGCTTCATAGACTGTCAAAAAGAAACAGATCGAAGTTGGCGGCATATATTTTTTTAAGTTTCTTTTTCATCCTGCCAACATACGCAATATTCCACTGGGGAGCGGATGTGGTTGCGGGACTATTATTTTTTGTACTGGTTATTATCATGTCTGGCATCTTGCTTGGAAGTCGGGTTGCCTTTGGTGTGACAATTCTTTCATCTTTTTTGATTACATTAGTTGCCTACTTACACACCAACGAGATCATTAATCCGATATCGTATTGGAAGGCCGAAAAATTTAAAGTAAGCGATACACTGGTAGTGTCAATTATTTTTCTTATCATTGCCGCTGTCTCCTGGCTCTCCAATCGTGAAATTCAAAAATCCCTATCAAGGGTGAGGGAATCAGAAGCTGAGCTCAAAAAAGAACGTGACTCGTTAGAAATTAAAGTCGAAGATCGCACTAAAGAATTGAAAGAAGTTCAGGCGGAGAAGATGGCTCAGTTATATCGATTCGCTGAATTTGGGAGAATATCATCCGGACTTTTTCACGATCTTATTAATCCTTTGAATGCGGTATCGCTTAACTTGGGAAAGACGGATGGCACAGTAGAGGAAACCAAGCAGTATGTAGGTAATGCGGTGCGAGCCGCAAAAAAGTTGGAAGACTTAGTTGTCGCGGTGCGTAAGCAATTGGCGAGAGAAGAAACAAAAGCTTTATTTTTAGTTGAGGAGGAGATTCGGCATGTCATCGAGGTGCTTTCTCATAAGGCGCAAAATGCTAATGTCGAACTGCGATTCATACCGAGAGCCGATATTCAAATGTTTGGAGATGCAATAAAATTTAATCAGGTGGTGCTCAATCTCGTTGCCAATGGCATTGATGCATGCATGCCACCTACGGCGGAGCTGGTGCCAGTAAGTCCTGGCGATCGGTGGGTGCAAGTATCTTTAATAGAAGAACCGGAAATGATGATCATGTTGGTGGAAGATAACGGTGTCGGGATACCAGAACATCACATGGATAAAATATTCGAGCCATTTTTTACCACGAAAATAAACGGACAAGGAATCGGCATTGGTCTTTCAATGGCCAGACGAATTGTAGAAAAAGACTTCGGAGGTTTGCTTATTGCTAAGAGCGAAGCCGGTAGAGGGTCATCCTTTAAGGTGTCTCTGCCTATGCGTAAACAAGAATATGCAACATAATCAATTTACCCAGGATCTACTAGGATTTATTTCAAGCATGGAATCCGGCAATGGTGTCGGTGGAATTAAGCTCGCACGTATTATAAAGCGTCTCACTGAGATGGAGGTCGACGAAGGCGGCCCTTATTCTTTTGAACCAAAACAGGGCGCAAATGATGTTGGCCTCAATTTGGTGATCGCTTGCTTCCTTGCGCTGCAGGATATTCGGCTACCCAAACTCGATGCTTTTCTAGAAAAGAAAACCTCCAATGCTGCTGAACCATTCGATAGCGTAATCGACGATAAAACAATCCATGATTTGATTAGTAAGTATCGAATGCTTATCGAGAATGTTGGGAGAAAAGAATCGACCGAACATCCAATCATCTATGACGAGAACGAGCAACGCATCATGGATATGATACGAAAAAAGTTTGACGATCGGTTCTCAAACTTTTCTTCGGCATTGCGAGAACGAGCCAAGTCAGCGATTGAAAAGACCATCCGCGGCAACCGGGATAAGCAGATGTCACTCATGGCTTATTACACAAAGGTCTCCCTCGGAAAGAGCGGGGAGAGTATTCCCGATGAATTGGTAGCCGACATCGGACTTGCCAACATTTTCTTCTGGACGGCATTTATAATCTATGACGACTTTTGGGATCGGGACGAAGCGGCCGATCCGCGGCTGCTTCCCATCGCCAATATTTTTGCTCGCCACTACATAGACTTTTTTATTGCCTTACCCGATGACAAAGAATTCCGTCCGTTCTTCCATGACCTAATGGATAAGCTGGACGGTTCAAACGCCTGGGAAGTTGAGAACTGCCGTGCCAAAGTTGAGGGAAGCATTTTTCATATTCCAGCAACCCTGCCCGACTTTGGAGACTATGAAAATAAATATCGCCCTGCGTCCGGACACATCCTTTCCTCGGTTGCAATACTCACGCAATTTGGCAAAGAATTAAAAACTGAAGACTGGGGAAATATCGTTTCTTACTTCAAACACTATCTGGTCGCAATGCAATTGAATGATGACGCTCATGACTGGGAGGAAGATCTGCAGCGCGGGCATTTGAGTACCGTGGTTACAATTCTCCTCAATGACCTTAAGAATAGCGGCTGGGAAAAACAAACGATCGATCTGAGCACCGATCTTCCGGAGATCAGAAAAATATTCTGGTTCACTACTATGCCCCAATACGTGAAAATTGTTCTAGCCCAAACCGATATATCACGGAAGGCACTTCGTTCAATCTCCATAATCGAGGAACCCGATCTTCTTGAGCGAATCATTACGACCACGGAGAACGTGGCTCGGCAAGCAGAAAGAGAGAGCACCGATTCCGGTGCCATACTCAAGGAATACGCCAATACCCAAGGATAGCCGTAATGACTCGAAAAGGGCTCCAAAGCCCCTTTTATTAGCCCGTGTTTGCCATTATTTGGCCCTGTGACGAGTTTTTGGTGCTTCTGCGAGTATTGGGGGAGGAGAGGGTCTCCACAGGGGAGAAACTTGCACTTGCCGTTATAATCCGTTATAATCCGTCATATAGACTATAACGTTAAAAGTTAAGCTATTTTATGAACGACATTACCCGAAAATTTGATCACCGCATAAAAAATCCTGATCCGCACATCGTGGCTCTTTTGGCTGAGATCGATGGGATTCGCGGTGAGTTCAAAGGGGGCTTAAGAATGACGCCTCAAGCAATTACCAATCTCAAGAGATCAACCCTGATCACTTCTGCCGGTGCATCCACTCGTATAGAGGGGGCAAAACTAACCGATGAAAAAGTCGAGGACGTTATGCGTGGCCTCGCGGTCTCAAAGTTTGCTGATCGTGATTCGCAGGAAGTACAGGGATACTTAGAGACGCTTCAAAATGTTTTCGACAGCTTCCAAACTCTACCACTTCGAGAGAGTGTGATCACTTCGCTTCATAATCAGCTTTTGAAATATTCCCATAAGGACGACACGCATCGCGGCGGTTACAAAAAGACAGAAAACACAGTCGGGGTACTTGGGCCAGATGGAAAAGTCGCAAAAATAATGTTTGAAACGACACCGGCATTTCTCACTGCAAAGGAAATGCAGGAACTTGTCGAGTGGACACAAGATGCGATGGGAAAGAATCGTTTCCACCAGCTTTTAATCATCGCCAATTTTATTGTCGAGTTTTTGAAGATACACCCGTTTGAAGATGGTAACGGGCGTCTTTCGCGCGTCCTCACAAATCTTTTACTTCTGCGTTCCGGCTACACCTTTGTGCAGTATGTCTCGCATGAACAAATTGTTGAACGTCGCAAGGATGAATATTACATTGCACTTCGTAAATCACAGGAGACGTTTAAAACCGATCACGACACCATTTCCCCGTGGCTCAATTTCTTTTTGTCTGTTGTGCAGGATCAAGCCAAAAAAGCACTCTCGTATCTACAAGAGGAGAAAATTGAGGACACCCTCTCTCCTAAGCAGTACGAAGTTTGGAAATATATTTCAAGCGTTGGGGAGTCGGGACCGGGCGATATCGTGAAAGCAACCGGCATCGCACTCGGCACCGTCCGCCAAGCACTTAGGAGTTTGGTCGATCTGGGCAAGATTAAACGTATTGGCCGTGGCCGAGCCACAAGGTACGTAAAAATATAATATGAAATCCCACTTTTACTACAAAGAAAAAAAACAAGTCGTACCTGTTTTAGATGTGGAAAAAGATAAGCAGGCAAAAAAGAAACTTGATCACATACTCAAGACCAAAAAAGAATTAATACCAGATCGTTTCATCGAGCGCTGGTCAGAGGTCGCTTTGTACAACCCGGGCGGTGATGTTGAAAAAGCCAACGCTATTTTGATTAATCCGGAAGACGGTGCTTATGATTTATCTAATCCGCTCAATGACATGACCGGAAAGGAGTGGGTAAAATTCAGTTGCAGTTGGTTCATCTTTAACGCTCTGCAAAAAGACTTAAAAGAAGAACGAGAAATATCACCGAATACCCAAGATCACCCGGCGACATTTTCGCCAACCATGATCGAAGGGTTTGTACAATTTTTTACAAAAAAAGGAGAGAATGTACTCGATCCTTTCTGCGGCATTGGAAGCACGATGGTCGCCTGTAAACGAACAGGTAGGGTCGGCTATGGCATTGAGCTTAATAAAAAATACTACGATCTGTCACTCAAGCGAACTCCGGAATTTAAGAAGACCATTTTTAACGAGAATGCGGCCAACATCAAAAAATTAAATCTCCCGAAGATTGCTTTTTCGATATCCTCGCCTCCATACTGGGATATGTTGAATAGAAGCACTAAAGATTTCAAAAAAGACAGGACTAAAGACGGCTTTGATGTTAACTATTCTGAGGCCGAAGAAGACTTGGGCAACATCGATAACTACGATCTCTTTTTAGAGAAATTGGCGAACATCTATTTCGATATCTTTGATCTGCTCAAGGACGGAGGTTATCTCGTTGTGATCGTGAAGAATCTAAAGAAGGAGGGTAGAATGTACCCATTAGCGTGGGATTTGGCCCGGATTCTTTCAAAGAAATATACACTTAAGGACGAGAAGCTTTGGATACAGGATAAAGTCGGACTTGCCCCTTATGGATATCCGGCCGCTTGGGCAAGCAACATTCTGCACCACTACTGCTTAATCTTCCAAAAGAAATAAAATGTCGTTAACTTTACCAAAAATCGTAAATAATCTGATTGACGTCAACAGTATTGACCACGATCGCAGGTATTCCAAGCTAGCGAAGCTACATAAGTATTGGTCTCGCAAACCTTGGTTCGTGATCGATCAATACATCGACAAATATTCCAAAAAGGGGCATCTGGTTTTGGACCCGTTTTGCGGTAGCGGAATTATCGGATTACAGTCCGTTCTCGCTGGGAGGAAATTTATAGGCTACGACCTGAATCCATTCGCTGTTTTCCTCGCCCAGAATTCACTGGATATCGATCACAACTCGGATTCCTTTGATGAGGAATTCAGCAAAATCGAAAAAATTGTCAGCGAAAAAATAATGAAGCTTTACAAGGTCAAGGATAAATACATCCTCTACACGATTTTGGGCAAGAAAAATAGCAAAGATTATAACGCTGTCATTGCCGATAAGAATTTTCGAAATAAAGATAAGGTTACACTCTCAAAAAACGACCTTGAGCCAACGGTACGCTTCCTGAAAGATTTAAAATATCCGGACAAAGATTTCCCGAATAAATTTTACAAAGACCGCTTCTCTTATAAGGGTGTGAAGAAGGTGTCGGACATGTTCACCAAGCGCAACATCTTGTCTCTGGCTCTGCTCTACAACGCCATTCGTGATTTGCCGCTCAAGCACCGCAATTCGTTCATGCTGGCTTTCACCAACACCTTGCTTCATGTTAGCAAATTAAAAGCCGAGAATGTCCGTCCGCTTGGCGTGAACAATTTTTGGATTCCGGATGATTTCATTGAGGAGAATGTCTGGTGGAGATTCTCGGATAGGGTCAACAACGTAAAAATAGCCAAAGAAGTGGTGGCGGAAAAGGCTGTCCGAAACAAGATCGAGGATCGCGAGGCGAAAATCTACAACAAATCATCGCTCAAGATGATCGAGATCGAACCGGAGAGTGTGGACTATCTCATAACCGATCCGCCGTATGGGGACACGATCCAGTATTCAGAGCTTTCCTATATCTGGAACTGTTGGCTTGAGAAAGAGTTTGATATCGAAAAAGAGGTCATCATCAATCCGGTTCAGAACAAGGGTTTGAATGAATATTCTATCCAGCTCGCATCTTTTATTACAGAGGTCAGAAGAGTTCTCAAAAAGGACGCCTACTTCACGCTCGCATTTCAAAACAAGGACTTGGAGATTTGGGTTAACTTGGCGGAATTGATCAGGGACAGTGGTATGGAACTCGTAGACATTTCATCCTATGACACGTTCGGTAGTCCTTATAACAAAAACTGGGCAAAATTTTCTCCCAAATCAGACTTTTATGTCACGTTCAAAAACTGCAAAAAAGAAATCAAAACTGGAAATAAAAAAATCGTCTCCGCGGAAGAGGTTGCTGATGAGATCACCAAATATTTGGGCGAGCACAACGGAAAGCTTTTTAATCTGAATAAGGGGTATGATCTTTTCATTGGCATGGTGATAATCAAAATTTTTGATGGAGTCCGGGTGCAAAACCACGAAAAGCTGGGCATCGAGCGTATTACCAGACTTTTTCAGGAGGCTGTTCAGAAAAGCGGCACGCGATTCGCACAACAACAGGCATTATTTAATCTTGAACACATTTAAACATATGGAAATATACAAAAAAGATTTTTTCAAAATATTTAAAGCCAACTTCAGTTTTGAAATTGTTGAGACGGAACTAGGTGAGGCTATCAAAATGCCAGCCAAAGAAGCTTTTATTTATAGCAGTGTTACTGGTGCCGGATATCTTGAAAATCCGATCTATCCTTTTACTCCCAAGGGACTGATGAAGCTGTTCTATAATGCATTCAATTATAAGTTTGTTTCTGGAATTTTTGATAATGGAGTTTTGAAAAATACCCCATACATTCTTTCCCGGGCGAAGCAGTATTTGTTTGAGGGAGACAAGTTTATTGTCCCGATGGAATTCGAGTCGGAAGAAAAATTGAACGAGATGCTTAAGGTAAAATTCGACTCTCTCAAGAATCGGGAAAACTACATCATCCAAAGAATTGAGACGAGTAAACAAGGCAATGGAATGGAACCGTTCATGGAATATTTGGCTGGTGAATATTTCAGACATTTAGGCTTTATCGTTGAGAACCAGATACCGCTCGCTCATGCAATTGGCTCACCGGATTTTGCCGGTTATGGTCTCAGCGAAATAATCACCAAAATAAGCAACTACGGTTATTTGCCGAGCGAGGGCTTCCACATGATTGAGCTTGCGCTTATTCGGAACTTCAAGGGTCAGGCGCAAACAGATCATAGCCACGTCACGCATGATTTTATCGTAGGCGAAGCAAAGACCGGGACCGTAGTCATGACCAAACAATTGGAGAAATATCTCAATACCGGATTGTTTGATCAAGGGTTTGAAATTTGCCCGGCCAAAGCCAAGCCTTCAAAAGATTACTTTGGGTTGATCACTCTCGACGCTGACAACAAAATTAAGATCACACTACCTGAAGCCAAGTACGTTCCAAAAAATCCATTGTCCCGGGTGGAGTACACCGCTTGGCTTGGAAATTACATAAAGTTTTACCTGATTTCAAATTTTACAAACGACGAGCTCAAGCAATTCCATCTCGACGTTAAAGGCGAAGAGATCAACAAAGAGTCGGACCTCGTCAGTTTTGTCCTTGGGTTGGAGACGGAGGACATATTAGAAAAAATTAAATCACTATAATATGGCATACTCAAGCGACGAAATTATAAAAAGAGAAATCATTGACACCCTTGGGCACGAGACCAAAGGAATCAAACTTCGCATCTTTCCGCAGAGTAGTAATGAAGACCAGAAGCCTTTTTCGGAAGGCGGTCTTACTTTTGGGTTTGAGGGTGTTTCTTACGGCTCTTGTGATGCCGCTTGGTATGTGGATGAGAAATGGGTTGACGGACTGAATGGCAAAGAAATAAACAAGAAGCCAGTGATTGCACTGGAAGGCACTGACGCTTTGAGTAGAAACTCGGCTGGCAATGCCCTATATCAAAGATTTCATCATGCGCTTGGCGGAGTAAAGAATGGCATTATTGGTGTTTATTATTTGAAGAAAGGAACGCAGAAAATCCAGCCAGACCTTTTTGGCATGGCTTATTTCGCATCCAAAGTTGAGAAAGGAAAATATTTAATAACCGATGATCTTTTGGTCGTTAAGGATTTGCTGGAGTGTTATCACGATCCTGTGGCATTTAAAGCTTACGTCGATGTTTATTTGGAAAAGATGTACGAATTTTTCATAACCAAATTTAACGGCGCTTATGGTGGAGACTGGAAAAAGTTTGCGGAACAGCGGTCGACAATCATTCAGAATGGCTATGTTATCAAATACGCCGGACGAATGAGGAGGAATTTCACGGATGGATCGCAACGTGCCGGACACATCGCCGTGGGCGAGATGTTTCTAACAAAATATTATTTTTACGATAAAAAGTTTTACTATCTTTTTCCAAAGATGACGCATAAGGATTTGGAAGTGCTTGATCACAGCAAGACCACAGACAAAGAGTGGTTTCTTTTGCGAAACGAACCCAACGTTGAAATAAAAACTATGGATGATATCGATGGGCTTGATGCGAAATGTCGGAAGGGACTTCTGAGCATACAGGATACTCCGCTTAAAGGTGACGCAATGCGTACTTTTAATAAGTGCATGAAGATTATCGTCGAGGGTTTCAAGTCGGGCAACCTGAAACTGAAATAACCCTATTCAAAAAAATTCAAAAAAACGCTATAATATAAATAAGAATATATGGCAAAAGCGGTAGTAAAACCTAATTACGATCAATGGCCTCGGGAGAAAGTAAAAATCACCGATCTTTTTCTTGATTCGAAAAATATTCGGTTGGATGGTGCTGCGAATCTTTCGCAGGATGCGTTAATCAACGACCTATTTTCCAATGAAGACGCTATGCAGGTTTTGAAAAGCATAGCCGTTAACGGTTTCTTCCCCGACGAAATCCCTGTCACGGTAAAAGAGGACAAGAAATTCACGGTTTTAGAAGGTAACAGGCGCGTGGCGGCCGTTAAGGCACTGTTGAGGCCAGAGATTGTTCCATCAAAAGAATCTGCGATCAAAGGGATATTAAAAACAGCTGTCGCAGTTTCAAATGAGCGTGAAGTGGTGGTGGCGCCAGACCGAGATTCGGCTATGGTTTTTTTGGCGAATAAACACACGCTGAATACAAAGCGAAGATGGAGGCCGCTGAGACAGGCTTATTTCTACAGGGCTGAGCTCGATCGAGGCAAGACTGTCCAAAATTTAAGGGATGATTATCCGACTGTCGATATTGGCAAATTTTTACGATTGTTGAATGTTCACAAAATAGCGAAATCCATCAAATACGAGTCGGAGACAATCGCTAAAAAGGTACATAATGAAAAAAGTTTTCCAGCGTCCACGATCGAGAGGTTGTACGAAGACAAGCAGGTAAGGGATTTTCTAGGCTTTGATTTTGACGGGGACGGAGAATTAAAAATTAATATTGATAAAAAAGAATTTGAAAAAGGATTTAAGAAGGTAGTCGAGGATGTTGTCGAAAAGAATGTGGATTCACGCGCGTTAAACGCCGAAAAAGACAGGAAAGCATATCTCGACAATTTTCCGAAATCGGATATACCAAGTAAAACCAAGGGAGACAAAGTCGTTACGAGCAAGGATTTTACTGAGGCTAGTTTGGCTTACACACACAAAAGGACAAAACTTGCTCCCAAAGATGTGAAGTTTTCGCTACAGGCCCCAGCAGTGAAAAGAATGCTGATTGAATTGCAGGCCATCGATTATCATAAATTCCCAAACGCCACGCATGATCTGCTTCGAAGCTTTCTAGAATGTGCTCTCAAGGCTTATTACGATCATTGCGGTAATTCGATAAAACCTGCTAAAGGCAAGAACTACGTCTTTCTCGATGACGTTTTGAAGGCTTTTAAGAGCGAGATGGATACCGACAAAAATACCCAGTTATCGCAGTTAACACAAAAAATAATCAGCAATGTGACAATGGTCTCATATTCCGCTCAGGCGATGAATGCGACGAACCACAACCCAAGTGTTTTTGCTACCGACAAGGAAGTCGAAGATGCGTGGGACACTATGGAAAAATTGTTCCGTTACATTCTTGATCCTAAGCCAAAACAAAATGCAAAAAATAACCCATAAAAGAAATCAAAAATTTCACTATAGTCCTCTAAGATATCCTGGAGGAAAAACTTTTCTGTTTCCATTTTTTGATAATGTGATCAAAGAGAATGGGCTCGAAAAAGTCACCTATGTTGAACCTTTTGCTGGTGGTGCCGGTGCGGCCCTTGCTCTACTTTTTTTAGAAAAGGTTGACCACATAGTTATTAATGATCTTGATAAGGCAATCTATTCATTTTGGCGCTCTGCGATCTTTGACTCAGCAAAGTTTATAAAAAAAATACATTCCACACGCGTTACGATAAAGGAGTGGAAAAAGCAGAAAGCAATCTATAGTAATCCTAGAGCGCCACGATTTGAGCGAGGTTTTGCCACCTTTTTTCTTAACAGGACAAATGTATCCGGTATCCTAGATGGTGGACCTATCGGCGGTATAAAACAAAAAGGTAATTATAAAATAGACGCCAGATTTAATAAGGAGAGTCTCGCCGAAAAGATTCACCAACTCTCTCTCTATAAAAACCGGATATCAGTTTTCAATAAGGACGGGCTTGATCTCATTAAGGACTACTTGAATAAAAAAAATACTTTTATATATCTTGATCCTCCATACTTTGAAAAGGGCGCGACTCTGTACTTGAACCACTACAAAAAAGACAATCATGAAGCTCTGGCAAACCAGCTCAATAAAAATGCTGATGCTTTTTGGCTACTGACCTACGATAATAAGAAAGAAATCAAATCTTTGTACCCTGACCGACGGATTATTAATTTCACCTTGAATTATAATGCGTACGAGTCTAGAAAAGGCAGAGAAGTTATGATCTTATCTGATGCATTAATTGGGTAGCACGGAATATTTCGGTGACCGCGACGGGGAGTCAGATTGCGATATGCAAGTATAAATAGCCGGTAATATTTATGATACATTCTCCAAATAAAGCATTTTTCTGCTAAACTAGCTCAACAATTGAATAAAGGCCTAAACCCGTTACCGGGCATGGTCGCAAAACCATCCAAGTTGTCCTCGCAAGGGATTTTTCTGTGCTTTCGCGCAGAAAGATGGTTTTGCGAGGATTTTATTTTTATTCGTGAATCCAATACCAGTGCTGGTTTTTAAGGTCTTGGCTCAGTTGATAAGTGTGGGCATGAGACAGCGCACCCAAATACGACTGAAGCGATTGGGACAAGGAATGCTTGTCGATTTCGTCCTAAATAGCGTATTTCTCTTTGGCCAGAGACCGTAATCTCCGGTTTTTTGATGGAGTTGTTGACAGGTCTAGCGGCACAGTGATAATATGAATGTAAATTCACATTTAATGTTATGACCAAAGACGAAAACAAACTGCTCTCCTCTCTCAAGATACTTGCCGATCAAAGCAAGTATAAGATTATTCTTCACCTGATGAAGGGTGAGGAATGCGTCTGCGTTTTGGCGGATGAGTTGGGCTTGGAACAAACGCTTGTCTCTCATCATTTGAGAACCTTGCGGGAAGCCGGATTTATCCAGGACAGAAAGGTCGGTACGTGGATACATTATTCGCTTAACAAAAAAATGTTTGAGGAGTTGGAAGTATTGAATCAGCAAATATTAAATCCTAAAAATATCTCCGACAAACCATGCTCATCGCATGATGTTTGTCGGCAATTATCAAAAAACTATGAAAAGTAAAATTGTCATTTACGACCCGCCGATGTGCTGCTCGACCGGCGTCTGCGGTCCGAATCCCGATCAAACTCTCATCAGCCTGCAGGACACATTGGACAAAGTGAAAGAGATGGGCGTGACGGTCGAACGCTATCTCATAACCCAAAGTCCGCAAAAATTCAGAGAAAACCCGGAGCTCATCAAGCTCATTCAGGAACGACAACTCAAAGCCCTACCGATCACGACCTACAATGATAAAATAGTCAAAACCGGTGCTTATCCAACGCTGGAAGAATTTAAAAAAATCATAAGCAATAAAAAATTATGAGCACAAAATTCTATTTTTTCTCCGGTAAGGGCGGAGTCGGCAAAACCACGATGGCCGCCTCAAGTGCGATGTACTTCGCCAGTCAGGGCAAAAAGACGCTCATCATCACAACCGACCCGGCCTCAAACTTGGCAGATGTCTTTGAGCAGAAAATCGGCAACAATGTCACACCAATCAACGGTACACCCAATCTGTTCGCGGTGGAGCTTGATCCAGATGTTGCCACTGCCGAATACAAGGAACGGACGCTCGCGCCTCTGCACGGTTTAATACCGGTTGAAAGTTTTCAGGTTTTGGAGGAACAGCTAAATTCTCCCTGCACGGCCGAGATGGCTGCCTTTGACCGCTTTACTGATTTTCTGCAGGAGCCGGAATATGACGTGGTAATTTTTGATACCGCCCCAACCGGCCACACCCTACGGCTTTTGGAACTGCCGATGGAATGGAGTGGGGTTATAGAAAGAGCGGCTAAAGAAGGAGACGGGGGTCAGACCTGCATCGGTCCGGCAGCTGCGCTCGCCGAATCCAAAGCGAAATTCGACCAGGCAATTGAGGCGATGCGCGACATTAAAAGAACCACTTTTGTATTTGTCCTGCGTCCGGAAGTGACGCCAATTTACGAAGCCGAGCGTTCAATCGCTGAACTCTTGAAGCTCAAGATAACTTCGCAGGAGCTTATCATCAATGGCATCTATCCCCAAAGCGCCTGCGACAATTCTTTTATGCTTGCCCGCTTTGCCAAACAGCAGGAATTTTTAGGACAGATCAAAACCAAGTTTTTAGTTCCTATCGTTTTAATGGAACTTGAGCCGAATGAAATAAAGGGCAAGGAAATACTACTTAAGACTGGCAAGAAACTCTATGAGCAGGCTGTTAAACTTAGCGAATACGAACCAGTTAAAGTCAGCATCGACCGTGAAAGTCTCAAGAAAAACTTAATTCCCGAAGCGAATGAAAAAATAAAAAATCTGCTTATTCCTCAAGACGGCAAACGGCGCACGATTTTCTTCGCCGGAAAAGGCGGCGTCGGCAAAACTTCGGTAGCGGCCGCAACCGGTCTTTGGGTGGCCGAACAGGGATATAAGACGCTGCTACTTACTACTGACCCCGCTTCGCATCTGAGCCAGATTTTTGAGCAGGACATATCTGACAAACCCACAGCGATAACGAACGAAAAGAGTTTGTGGGCAGCTCGCATTGATGCGATGAAGGCCACCAACGAATATAAGGAAAGAATTCTTGCTGAGGCAAAACAGAAATACGATGATCAAAGAATTAAAGCAATAGAAGAAGAACTGGACTCTCCCTGCACCGAAGAAATGGCGACCTTTGAGAAATTTATTGACTTCGCTACCAGGAAAGACTTTGAAGTAATCGTGTTTGATACCGCCCCGACTGGCCACACTCTGCGCCTGTTGGAACTGCCAATCAGCTGGAGCAAGCAGATAGAAATCAAAACATTCACTTCGACCGGCGAAACTGAAATAGATAAAATCACCAAATCACGTTTTAAGGATGTGATCGATATGATACAGGATATTAATCAAACCACTTTCAGTTTTGTGATGTATCCGGAATCTACTCCTATAGAAGAGGCATCTCGAGCCATGGCAGAGCTCCTGACTATAGGGGTTCCCACGAGTCTGGTCGTGGCTAATTTCATCTTGCCTCCTGCAATTATCACCAACGACTATTTGAAACAAAGACAGGCTATGCAGGAAAAGTATTTGGCCGAGATGGACAGGCGCTTCACAGCCCCAATCGTTCAGCTGCCACTTTTGGTCGATGATTTGATCGGCAGAGAAAAATTAAAACAGGCAGGTTACGCAATTTATGGAAAATAAATTTAACAAACCTATGAAAAAAATTTTATTCGTCTGCGCGGAGAATGCCGGTCGATCACAGATGGCCGAGGCGTTCTTCAATGAGCATGCCAAAGAGAAAGGCCTTGATTGGGTTGCGGAAAGCGCCGGAACCATTCCGGCAAAAGAAGTGAATCCGGCAGTCATTGAGACGATGCAAGAGAAAAATATCGACCTTGCAGGAGCTAAACCGAAGCGATTTGCGCCTGAAAAAATTGCGGAATACGAAAAGGTCGTTTCCTTCGGCTGTTTGGTAAAAGCCGCTTTCAGTCCCGATATCCAAAACCGAATTGAGGAATGGCAGATTGACGATCCGCAAGGAAAATCGCCAGGAGAAGTAGATGTCATAAGAGATATAGTCGAACAAAAAATAATAAATTTAATTAATACGCTATGAACGATTTGGATCAAACAACTCAATATTTTGCTAACTCTATTTTGCAACTACCTGAATTTGCCAGATTTCAAAAAGCCGCAGAAAAGCTGGAAAATGATAAGGATGCCTTAAGGACACTGCAAGATGTCCAGGAAAGAATTCAGGCTATCAGTACGCTGCAGCAAAGCGGTCTGCCAGTATCCGAAACGCAACGCCAGGAGTTGAGCTCGGCTCAAGCCAAGCTAAGGTCGAACGAAGTTTGTATGGAATATTTAAAATCGCAAAACGTGGCTACCACCACTGCGCGAAAAATCTGCAACAATTTAACCGCCGCAACTGGGATTACTTTTGCCGCCGGAGGCGGGTGTTGCGGTTAAAGAATAAAAATATGAATAAATTTTATTGCCAAAAATGCCAAAAAGCTTTTGATGCCGAGGGTGTAAAACATGAATACAACAGTCCTATCTACGGGCCATGTTGGAAGCGCATGGCCGCATGCCCTAATTGCGGCCTTGAATCTGACGAATTAAACCAAACAAAATCAGCGGGGAAGAAAAGCTTTGATTTTGATGATTACGTAAATAATTTGCGAAATCAGGGAGGCGGCTGTAGCCCTGGCGGAGGCTGCTGCGGATAAAACTTAGATAAATTTTTCTGCCTGAGCTCGAATAATATTCAAAACCCGATTATTTTGATATAATAAAAGTACAATTGAATTGCCTAAACCTGTCGTAGTAATTTTCGGCAGGCATGGCATTAATCCATCCAAGGTATAGAACCCGTCGTCAGGGATCCTTGGATGGTCGTGTGGGGAAACTCATACGTTGAGGCCGAAAGGCTTCTACTCTTGGCGGCGGGCTTTATGCAAAACGATCCCGCAAAGAGTAGAATCGTTATACACATGACACCTATTGCAAGGTGTTTTCGTGTGGTGCTATAATTAATTTAACAGAAAGCGATTGCCTGACGGCGTCCGGGATCACCGGGCTAAACGAGACGGGGCTACGACTTCTGTCATCAACGGCTATTTTATTATGGCTGGTGTGATGACGAGAAGTGGTAGTCCCGCTTTTTGTTTATCCTCTTGAGGCTTCGGCCTCGCATTGAACGACAGGAACCAGATTGGAAATAATAGAGCCGAGCCTTAATAGGGTCTCGGCTTATTTTATTTCTTATGGCGGAATCAACTCTAAAAATCAAAGAAGAAGAAACTTCCAAAAAGGAAGTATATTCGCCGTCGACTGATGAACAGGCGCTCATTGAAAAATGGAAAAAGCGATTCACACGGGCCGAAGAATATCTTCGTCCTTATCGCGCAAAGTGGCTTCGCATGTACAAGCATTACCGCGCCTACCAGGAAAAAACAAATTACGCGTATCAGACCCGGCTCATGCCTCCGATCGCATTCCAGATCGTGGAAACAGTAGCCTCGCGTCTTGCAACCGCCAAACGAAAGACACGCATTCTCCCGCGAGACAAAAAAGACGCGGAATCAAAATCCATTGCTGCTTGGAATGATCTGGTAGGTTATGACTTTGACGCTATCAAGCTTTCGAAAAAACTTCCGAAGTGGGTAAAATCCGCTTCCACATATGGAAATGGTATCGGCATGCTGACCTGGCTTACCGACGAAAGCATCGAGCATGACGATCCCTTCCTGACTATTTGTGACCTGTGGGACATCTTGCCCGCTCCAGAAACCGAAGACCTGGAAGAAGACTGCCCGTGGCTCATCCGGCGCATTCTGAAATCAAAAGACAAGATCGAGCGCGAAGAAAAAGCCCGCGGCGAAAATGTTCTTTACAAAAATGTGAACTTCCTTGAAGCAAAACAAGTCGAGGATTGGAAGAAGGAACGATACGAGGTGAACACAAAAAAGATGGGCCAGATTCAAAGTTCAGAATCAGTGGAAACTTCCAGCTCAGTAATTAAAGTCACCGGAGAAAAGTACGAACCGGAAAAGCAGATCGAGCTGTGGGAGTGCTACGACTTCGAAGAAGGAAAACTGATCACGTTCGGCAACCGTGAGGTGATAATGCGCGACGATGAGAATCCATATAAAAAAGTAAATCACGGCCGAATTTTCCTGAATTTAGCAGATCACGAGGTCAACTGGGAACTTTGGGGTATTGGCCATATTGAGCCGGTTGAAACTACTATTGTTGAAATTGCCGATCTTCGCAACCAGCGCATGGACGATGTCATTCTCATGCTTGATCCGGTAATTAAGATTCGCAAAGACTCCGGTATTTCTAAAAACGACATTATTTTTGCTCCCGGCGCAAAGTGGGAGCTTCGCAAGATGGATGACGTGGTGGTTGAACGATTGCCCGACATCAGCCTCATGGGAGTGAATGAAGAAAGAGCCTTACGTGATGAGATCGAACGGACCCTCGCTATCTCCGAATATGCCCAAGGCATGCCAAAGTCTTCTGATGAACCGCTCGGCAAAGTGGCCATGCTCATTGGCCAGAGCAACTTACGCTTAAGTTCCTTTGCTCAGAATTTGTCCGAGACGCTCAGCAGTCTCGCCAACATGCTGATAGAGATGAACCAGGAATTTATCGAAGAAGACAAATTGTATCGCGTAATCGGCGACGAGGTGAGCTTTAAGGAATTCACAATGGCGGACAAAGAAGTAAAGGTCGATGCTGTGGTGACTGTTGATCCGGTCGTGCCTCCCGATCAGCAGGCCAGGCTCAATCAATCTTTGCTCTTGTACGACAAGTTTGTTGCGCAGGACAAGCCCGACCCGAACAGTCCCGATGAAATTAAGCAATGGAAAAAGCGAAAACGTGCGATCCAGGAAATGATCCTAGAAGAAATGGGCAAAGAGGCGTATCGGGTCGTAATTCTTGGCGAAGAAAAAAACGAAACTACTCAAGGTAAAGAACCAGTTATTCAACAGGGGGAACCTCCACCCATATCGGAAGCGGGCGCTTCGCCGGACGTATTACCACCGCCAACTCCACAAGCGCGCCCCGGCTTCTTGAGAAGCGTGCTGTCGAGGATTCCTTTTATTGGTCGAGGTCAAAAAACAATTAATCAATAAAGCTATGGCAAAAAATAACCAGACAACCAAAGTCATCACCGCAATTGTCTTGAGTAAGACATTAAGTGGCGGCGATTGCATCGTATCCCTGCAGGAAGATCAGGGTCGTGTGCATACGGTTTACCTCTCCAAAGAGGAGTCTTCCAAAATCGACTTGGGACACAAACTCAAGCTGACCATTGAAAAGGTCGAAAATTAATTAATTTTAATTACACATATATGCAAGACAAAAAAATGAAAAAAAAGAGTGATCTGGCCGACGAAAGGTTTCCAGAGGGTGACAAGATCGAGTTCAAGAATCAGAAGCCCGCGCGAGAGGAAGGTGGGCAAATGGAAGCTCGCTGGAAAAAGATCGAAAGCGTGATAGGCGCGGCAAAGGAAGCCTATCAATCGGGTAAATCAAACTTCAGCGAAGTGCTGGAAAGCCTGATTGCCACCCTTCAAGACATGCTGGACAGCGATGTTGGAGGCAGGGATCTCGGCGGACTCATGACGAACGGGCCGGAGATGGATCTTCCGCCGGAGCCTGCACCGGAAGAAGAACAGCAATAAATATATGCAGACCAACGAGGAAAAATTCGATACAGGATTGGCGGTGCTGGGGATGGTCAGAACGGCTGGCTGGAAATGGCTCGAAGCAAAAATTCGAACAGAGCTCGCAATTGAATACGCAGAGCTCCGAGATTTTGACATTTCGGGAAAGACAGCCGAGCAAATTGCTTCCGACTATCTTCAGCGCCGAGCCAATGCCAACGCTTACGAGAAAATTCTCGCATTGGTCGACGACGCCATTCGTGAAAAAGACGAAGCGGCGGGCGCAATGAGCCAGGAGTAACACGATGCCTAAGGAGTATGCGGCAAAAAATTGGGGGCAAGGTCGAACCCCAACCTAGTAAATAAAAATTCAATTTAACAAGCGCTTTTATGAATCAAGATCGTAAAAAGGAGCTCGACGCTCTCCTCAACGCAAACTCGGGAGATGAGGAAACGGATACCGAAGAAGAAGACACCCAGGAAGACAAGGGTGAGGAAGAAGACGAGGAAACCGACACTGAAGATTCTGAAGAAGAAAACGACGAAAACGAAGAAACTGACGAGGAAGAATCGGATGACGGCGAATCGGAGGATTCCGATGATGAGGAAGAAACCGAGGAAGATGCAGGGGGCGAGGCATCCAAGCAGAAAAACAAGTGGCACGGCAAAAGCCGTGAGGAAGTGATCCGAATGTATGAAGAGCTCGAAACAAAAAACCAACCACCAAAGCGAACAAAAGCAAAGCCTGATGCCAAGAAGGAAAACGATCAGGCCAAGGGCGAGGGGGTAGATGTCCCTAACGACGAAGAACTGGCCAAGATGACCCCCAAGCAGTTCGCAGAATGGATGGTTACGACAGTTCAAAGCATCGTCGGCAAAACCTACGATGCGCGAAGCCGGATGCGAGATTCCGCCGCGCAAGAAATTCGAGAGGCTCAGAAAGATCACCCTCTCCTGAAGACCAGTCCAGAGTACCGCGAACTCGTGCTGTCTTTGATCGACGCCGCTTCCCAAAAAGGAACGGTTATGCCGCTCAAAGAAGCGTGCATGAAGGTCGATGGATTTGCTGGAAAGGTAAAGGGGGACACAAAGGTTTCTGACACTGAGAAGATTCGCCTCAAGAAAGCCAAAGCGCAAGTCGAGAGAGGAGCGGGCGCTCCGACCTCGCCAGGCGAAGAAAAGGGTGCGGAAGAACGCCGCCTCGAAAGCATCTTCGGAACAAGCGGGTCAAATGGCCCCTTAGGAGGCCTTGGGGTTTAAAACCCCATATAGCAAGGTCGAACCTCCTATCAGTTAATTAATCAACCAACAACAAGATATGTCATCAGCAAATGGAATTAGAGGAACCGCGAACTTGGGCGTTACGCGCAAGTACGACGTAGCGGATGTGATCTCGCTTCTTGACGTAGCGCGTTATCCGCTGCTTGGCATTCTCACGAATGCCGGGAAAGACCCCGCAACCAAGCAGGGCAAGGCACTCAAGAAAAAAGAAACGAGCGATCCGGACTTCAAGTGGTTTGAGGATAAATTCGGTGCGCGCGAAGACATCGTTGCGGCCAACCAAGGAGCGGCAGTCACACTGGTTGTGACCAACGGTGCGTACTTTAGCATCGGTGACGTCCTGCTTGTAGTGAAATCGGCCCAGGGCACGAACAACCCGACCGGCGAAGTCATGCTCGTAACGGACGTGGCAACCAACACGCTCACCCTTGTTCGCCAGATCGGTGACGGCGGTTCAGGCGGCGGTCTGCTTCAACAGAACGATATCGTCTGGATCATTGGCAATGCCAACGAAGAAGGTGCGGACCTCCGCACAATGAAAGGAACGACGATCGCTGAAGTGCTCAACTACTGCCAGATTTTCCGCACTACGATTGGAGTCACTGAAACTTCACGCAACACCAAGGGTCTGACAAAGGAGAACGACTTTGACTATCAGATTCGCAAGAAAGGCATCGAACACTTGGTGGACATCGAGCGAGCTTTCCTATTCGGGAAAAAGGAGATCATCACTTCAGGTACGCATCCGAAGCGATTTACCGGCGGAGTTCTCCCTCGCATCAGCCAAGTCACCAGCAACGTAGCAACCCGCGACGACTTCAACAGCTACCTGAGAATCTTGTTCGCTCACGGCAACACTGAGAAATACCTGCTTGCTTCCGGTTACGTGATCGACAAGATCAATGGATTCGCTCACGACAAGTTGCAGGTACTGCAAGGAGAAAAAACTTTTGGATTAACCATCCTTAAGTATCTTTCTCCGCACGGCACGCTCAACATCATCAAACACGATCTGCTTGCGGGAGATCTGTACGGCAAGAGTGGTGTCGGTGTAGACATGGAAGCTTTGACCTACCGATATCTCGCCAACCGTGACAGCAAGCTTCTCACGAATCGACAAGCACCGGGTGAGGACTCACGAGTAGACGAGTACCTGACCGAATGTGGTCTCCAGATGGAACAGCCTGAGCGTCACGCAATCGTTAAGTTCGCTTAAGCAATCCTTCAAGTCTCGGTCGGACGGGCATGCTTTCCGAACCCGCCTGACCGAGTGGAAAGCCCTTGAGGGGTTTTCCGCGGAAAATGAAAGGTCGATTCCGCGGTTATTACAAAAATAATTTCACATTAATTCGTATGGCAAAAAATCAAGCACCGACGGCCGAAAAGCCGAAGACAAAGAGCAAGCGTTACGCAACCCGTTACGGACAGCATTACGCGATCGTGATGATCCCGACTGTAACCGAGATCATCAACGGAATGGCAATAACGCGTCCAGGAAAAACGATCGAATTCAAGAATGGCATTTACGAAACGAAGGATTCTGCCGAACAAGACTTCCTGGATAATTCTCCGTTTGTCGGCATCGACTATCAGGAAGTCACAAAGGCAGTGACTTCGGCTCTTGAAGCCAAGTCGTTGTCGGAAAAGGAATCCGAATTGAAGGAGAAAGAAGAAGATCTGAAGCGCAGAGAGATGGCGCTCAAAGGCAAAGAAGAAGGATCAGACTCCTCCGCCGGAAAAGAAACCAAAAGCGAGGGGAAGACAAAAAAGAAAGAGCCAAAGTTCTAAACTTTCGGCTCGTTAAAGGTCGAACCATTATCAACCAAAATAAGGCACAACGATATGGCGATAGAAAGTAAATCAAAATTCGCGGTGAACGAAGCGACCGTGGCCAGCGCAGGCACTGCCGTGCAGCTTCCCGACATTCCTGTCGGTGAGGGGTGCGAGATCGTCGTCAAAGCGAAGCGCACAAATCTCGGCGCGATTAAAGTCGGAGAATCCGCACCGCAGGCTCAGGCGGGGAAATTTACCCTAGAGCCGGGCGAAGCGGTGAAGCTCCGCATCAGCAATGCGAACAAGGGCTACATTGACGCGGAAGTCACCGGCGACAAAGTCGAGCTGATCGTTGAGCAATAAGCTCCCATGTCAGATTTTATTCCTCAACAGGGAGACTTCAGCTTCCTGCGGTTCAGAAAAACCGGCAGATACTTCGGGCCATTCATGACAGGCGGAACAGTGACCACGCAGTCGGCAGCGTCTGCAAACTCACTGCGCGCCTTTCCATTCTTTGTCCCGAAGACGCAAAAGTTTGATCGGATCGCAATTCGCGTCACGACTTTGGCCAGCGGCACAACTCCTAAGGCTCGTCTCGGCGTGTATGAAGACAAAGGCGACGGAAGTGTCTATCCGGCAAAGCTCGTGCTCGATGCGGGCGAGGTGGATGTTAATACCACGGGTCTTAAAGAGATCACGATCAATCTCACGCTCAAGGGCGGGAAACTCTACTGGCTTGCTTTTGTGGGCCAAGACACCACCGCGCTCGTGCTTGCAGCAATTCCCGCAGTGGACGCGATAGCGACATTCCTCGGTTTTGACAACGGACTAACTGGCACGCCGTACCTTGGTTACGCCGTAACGCAAACTTACGGCGCACTGCCAGCAACATACCCGACAGCAAGCCCGACGGACTGGAGTCTGAATGTGCCGCTCATTGCCTTACGCAAAGCATAGCTATGCCGATGAATTATGTTGCCAAGCTTCAAAGCAAAGTTGCTGAAAACGTCGATGACGGCCGTGAACAAGATGCAACAACCTGGAACGGCAACGGCAATGGCAGCAACGTAATTACTCTCGGCAACGTGAGCGGTTCCGTGTATTCCGGCGCGTTTCGTTTTCGCAATCTGAGCATTCCACGGAATTCAAAGATTGTCCTGGCCCGGCTGAAGATTCGGCCGTCGGTCACGGACGGCGCAGACCCGGATGTGAAGCTCATTGTGAAGGGAATAAAAGAGCCGGATACAAAACCATTCACTCAAACCTCGCGTCCCAGCCAGAGAACGAAAACAGTAAACACTGTCGCCTGGCACATCATCAAGAAATGGGAAGTCCACGAATGGACGCAGACACCAAACCTCAAACTGATCATTGAAGAAATCGTTGCTCAAAACGGATGGAAGCCGGGCAATGCCCTGGCCTTAACAATAGAAGACAACGGATCTTCCTCGAACCAGGCTGAAACTTGCTATGACCGGAGTAAGGGCGACGGCTATCAGGTCGAACTTGAAGTCTGGTACACGACAAAAAATGTAAGCATCGGCACTATTGCCGGCACTGACCGCGATGGAATGGAAACGGATAAGACCACATGGCAGTCGAGTCCGACCGGCAACGTGATAACTGTCGGCGATGATGGGCCATCGGTAAATGACGGCAGCTTTATATTCAGCTCGCTCGCCATCCCTCGATACGCAAACATCATCGGTGCCTACCTTCTGCTTACGCAGGCAGATCAGAACAACCGATTTCCGCATCTCATCATTAAAGGATTTGCGGAAGATGATGCTCCTGTGTTCGCCAGCAACGGATCGAATAGACCATCGACTCGGCAGAAAACAAATGCACTGGCCGAATGGACTATTGGAGAAACAATGGCTGGAGTCTTTGTCGGAATCCACTGGTCGGCCAACAGCGTGTATGAATCGCCCGACCTGCGCGAGATCGTGCAAGAGATCGTCGACCGCGAAGGCTGGACGACATCAAGCAAGCTGGGCCTTGTCTTGGAAAGCCAATCATCCTGGGACGGCCAATACAAACTGCCCTGGGACTATGTGAAAAACTCCGGTGAATTCGCGGCAAAGCTCGTGGTCGTGTGGGACACGATCCGCACATTCCGATCAACGAAAAAAGATATTGCGAAATTCGATAAATCAAATTACCCGGAATTTATTATCGTGCATCACTCGGCAACACCGCGCGATTCGACGCATTTCGGCACGATAAAAAATAACCACATAGGAATCGGCTGGGGGGACATCGCTTACCACCATTGGATCGCGGGAGCGTTGGATGGCATCGGCGTACACATTGCTGGTCGTCCGGAAAACAAGATCGGAGCTCACGCCGATACGCAAAAAATGAATTATCGCTCTATTGGCATAGCCATGTGCGGAGATTTCCATCCATCAAGCGGAAACGAACAGCCAACCGCAGAACAGCTAACCACCCTTCAAACACTTCTCGATACGATCAGGAAAGAACGAGGCATCCCAAAAGAGAGGGTACTCGGACATCGGGAAACTCCAGATTCGACTGATTGTCCCGGCGACAATTTGCTCGAGTACGTAAAACGATACCGAACAACCGGAAAGCTTCTTCCCTAATACCATGCAACTACAAGAATTCCTACAAGACCTCAACGCACGAATGTCGGCGGCCAAGACCACCGGGTTTTGGAGTGAAGACGATAAAAAAAGATGGATTAATAAATCCATTATACGGGCATGCAACTTTGCCAAGTGGAATTTTCTCAATCACCACTCAACCCAGCTGACCGAAAAAGACATCGAGGCATACTTCCTTCCCTTTGACTATAAGCCAGGCGGGATGATGTTCATCAAAGTCGACGGTCAAGAGCATGCAAAAACGAGCGTTGAAAATTATCAAAGTGGAAATCATGTGTGGGAGCGAGTGTTCTGCATTCTTGGCGACCAGTACCTGATCAAGCCCACGCCGCTCGAAGACGGCAAACTCATCGACATCTACTACCGCAGACGTCCGATTCCGCTGGTGAATGACACAGACGAACCGATCACTCCTGAGGAAATGGAAGAAGCGATCATCAAGCTGGCTCTCGGCATCTGCCTTAAGAAAGAGCCGAACCGTGGTACGGATGCTGACAAACAAATTCTTGAAGCGACCGCAATCCTTCAGCAAATAAAAGATCGCCAAGATGAGGAAGGTGGAGAGGCCGGATTCGCCGGCCAAGCAACAAGCTCACGCTTTCTCTATAAAAATAGTAATCCGCAGGATTAAAAGCTATGGCACTTAACGCATACAGAATAAAAGGTTTCCGCGGAGGTATCGCAGACGATGCCTATAAGGGCGTGGCCGGTGCGTTCAGGTTCGGCTACGGCCTCGATATTCGAAACGGTGCGGACACGCTGAAGTGCAATCAAGCACTTGAAAAAGATTCCGGAAGTGTTGTCACTGACCTCATCTTGTTTTTCGTTCCGGCTTCAAACGGCAAACTGTATGGGTTCGGCAACACCGGAAATATCTACAGCAAAGATACACCCACATCGGCATGGGTGCTGAGATACTCCGATCCCGACGGCAAGATCATGGGCGCATCTGAGTACACCAATAACAACGGGTCCGGAAGTTACGTGCCGTACCTCTATTGGGCAACCGAGACAAAGCTCAAACGTATTCCGTTCTCCGGCTCGTTTCCCGGAGGCGTGGAAACATTCGGCACATTAAACGGCGATCCAGCATGGCACACCATGACGATAGCGGTTGGCGTTCTCCAGATTTGCGACGGCCGATACATCGCACTGGTGGATTATGAAGGCAACTTCAACAATCAAGCACTCGATCTTATCGCGGGCAACCGCACCAAAACTTTACTACCTCAGGATCAGATCGCGATTATCGGTTCGACCAAAGGCGACAAGATCGAAGAAGGCTGGCTGTGGACATGGGATAAACAGCAACCCTCATGGATTCTCCGCCGAATGATTGCAGAAAAGGGAGTGAACGCGATGATCCAAACCGACTTCATCATGGTGCAGGCAGGCATCAGCGGGGGACTCTACTACTGGGACACGGTAAACATTTTGCGTTTCAAAGCATTCCCCGGCGGCGGATGGGTAAATCCCGGAGCGGCAGCCAACCTTAAAGGCGTAGCTCTAATGGGAGTAACGGGCTCAGATAAATGCGGACTGTATTCCTACGGACGGCTAAGCAAAAACGAACCTTATTCGATGAACCTCGAATATGTTCCTTCACACGGCAAACTCACCGGCGTTGAAATTGGCGCAGTGACGGTATACGGAGATCAGCCCTTCGCATCGTGGAAAGACGGATCAACTTACGGCGTGGATACAGTCGATCCTGACAATAAAGCCGACGCACGATATGAGGGACTGGTCTTCGATGCTGGCGAACCAGAATTACAGAAAGGCTTCCGTCACATCAAGCTTCTAACCAAGCCTTTGCCTTCTCAGTGCTGGCTAAAAACTTATTACCGCATTAATGAGCAGGGTGAATGGAAGCAGGCATACCTCGAAGACGGAGCAGACAGCTTCGACAAAGAAGGCAATACCAAAGTGGTATTCACGGTCGAAACCGGTGACGAGGAGGAAGAAGAAAAAGGCAAAGGCGAGACATTCGAGCTGGCGTTTGATTTACACCCCTCAGGGAACAACACGCCAGAGATTGTCGCAGCCAGCACCTACTTCGAACCAATAGGAATCTTATAAAGCTATGAGCGAATTCTTGCAAAAAATATTCGGCAACCAAGAAGTGGACGATCAGCCATTTCCGGAAGTTCCGCCGCACACCCACGACGGACAGAATTCGCCATTGCTCGCACCCTCATCGATTGACTCCGTACAGATCAAGTCCGGAGCGATTGGAACTCTTGCCTTGGCTGACGATTCGGTCAGCTCAGCAAAAATAATTGATCAAGCCATCCTTACCGAGCATCTCGACGCGCTTGCGGTTACCGAACAAAAACTCGCAAACGCTGCGGTGGCCACGGCCAAAATAAAAAATGGCTCGGTTACCGCATCAAAATTAATCCAAACCGAAGCAGTGGTGACCCTGTCTGCTCAGATAGAAGATGCCGTGATCATATCGGCTCATGTCGGCACAGGAGTAATTCAAAACGCCCATCTTGGCAACGCCATCGTCACCAACGCGAAAATAGTGGATGGAACAATCCAGACGGCCAAAATCGGAGACGCTCAAATCACCTCGGTAAAGATAGGAACGGCGGAAGTAAAAAACGCCAATATCGAAAATTTGGCCGTGAGCGCGGCAAAGATTCAAGACTTGGCAGTCACCAACGCAAAGATAGGCAACCTCGCGGTCGACGATGCCAAGATCGGCAGCGTCAGTGCGACCAAGATCACGGCAGGGCAAATCAATCTGACTTCGACCGGATATCTTTCAACCCCATACGGCGGCATAAGAATCGGCTATCTCCGCGACATAGGCGGGACACCGATTTACGGCATTCAGGCAGGGCCGGGTCACGGATTGATGCTCGACGACGGTGCGAACGGATACGCCCGAATGTGGGTCGACACTTCGGGTAACCGGCCGCTTGTCATAGACACAACCGTAAACGACCGCATCTTCTTCAAAGCATCGAGCGGAAACGACATTCTGCGCCTCTACGGGAACAACGCAATTTCGGGAGGCTTCGTAGATGTCCAAACATCGTTTCGAATCGGAACAAATGAACCAGCCAGCCCTGCAAACGGCGAGATGTACTACGATCCCAGTCCGAGCGGAATGGGATCGGGCGGCCGCCTCATGATTTACAACGGGTTCAGCTGGCATGCAGTCGCTTGGTTCGATGACATCTAACAATAAAAGGTCGATCAATTAAAAACCAATTGGCATCCATACCATGTTTACAAAAAAATTAGACAAAACAGACCTCGAAGAACTCCGCAAACGGCAGGAGATGATTCATCAACACCATCTCATCACGCAGGCTTTAGAAGTGCAAAAACAGCAATACATCATGAGTCGCTTTCCCAAGTACAGACTCGATCCGAACAGAAAGTATGACATTGACTTGAAAACTGGCCGGATCACGGAAGCCAAACCAAATATATAAATCTATGGCTATTGACTGGACACAATTTGAAAAGCAGTTTGCGGATCTTCGCAAAAGCTTCGCCAAGCCGACATCGGCAAACGCACCGGATGGAACAGACTCGGCCGGCGGCTACGATTTGTCATCTCTTCAGACTCAGATCGGCACGGCTCAGCAAAAACTGGATTCAGCGCAGAGCGCGCTCAAGAATTATTACACGACCCGCTACGATCAAGAGTACAACACGCGTGGCCTTGGGGACATTAAAACAAAAATCGCAAATCTCGATTCAAAAATTGCGGGTGAAAAAGGAACTCGCGACGAGTCAATCAGCAAGACCAGGCGCAATCCGTACTATTCGGCGGCAACAATTACAGGCGAGTCCTCGGAGATCGAACGGCTGGCAAATTCCACGATCAATAATTATGTGGACGAGCGAAACAGTCTCGCGGGCGACTACAACAGCACACTCGACGAAGTAACCAAAAAGGTGGCGGCTGAGACGGGCGAAAAAGAGCGCGAGGTCGACGAGCTTAAATACAACCTGGCCAGTCTGACAAAGCAGATGAGCGATTACAAAGACACGCTTCGCAGCGAACTAGATCGTGAGAGTGAGGATCAGCATTGGGAGGCGGAATTTATGCTCAAGCTCCAGGAGGCCGATCAAAGGGCAAAAGAGGCATCCAGCGGGAACGGCAACAGTACGGCCAGTGAAAGATTCTCTGCCCGAATAGATCAGGGCTTGGAGCCCGACCCATCTCTAAGAGCCACAGCTGAACGCTTGATGAGCCAAGGCATCAATGATCCGACTCGATTGGGCTATAGCGGCGACTTGGCGGTTCAGCTTGAATCTGAAATTGCATACCTAAGAAAACAGTCGCCTGAAAAAGCGTCAGCTCCGGCCCAGACATCCGGCACGACTGCCGAGAGCACTTTCAGACGAGAAGTACGCGACGCATGGAAAGAAGGATACAACGCTGAACAGCTGAAGCAGGTATATGGAAGCGTCCAATTCAGTGATTCGAAGAAGTCTGCATCTGAAATCATTGACGATGAATGGCGAATTAAAACCGCAGGAGGCGTCGGTGGGTTCCTCGGACGACTCTTCCGTATTGGAGTCTAAAACTACTATGAACTTCTGGAACAAAATAACATCACCCTTCAAGAAAGCAGCCGAAAAAACAAAAAAGACTATCGGCGACTTTTTCGCACCCGTACCCGACCAAGTACGTGTACGGGACTTTGTGCGCGAGTTGCCGGGGGCAACGAAGACAGTCGGAACGGCGGTCTTGAATTTTGGCAAAGACGTCCTTCGTGCTCCCAATCGCGCAGCGGCTTCGGCGATGCTCTCGCTTCAGGATCAAAAAGAATTTATACCTGGCACAGGAGTGGCTCCGAAGCTGGAAAAGTTCCTTATGGGCGATAAGCCTATTAAGGACATACGCGGAACCGGAGAAGAAACAATTAAAACATTCGGCGGTAGCGAGAAAGCTTCAAAGAAGTATGGGCTGCCACTCGGTTTTGCGTTGACTGCACTGGATATTGTCCCCGGTATCCCGAAAAAGAAAGTAGCGGAAGAACTCGGCGAACAACTCATTAAAAGATACGGCGATGATGTTGCTAAGCTGATTGTAGAAAAAGGCGGGAAGAAACTTGCTGAACAAGCTATTAAAGAAGGCGGAGAAAAGCTCGTAGAAAAAGCAGGCATCGCCATTGCTAAAGAAGCGAAGCCGATCACGGAAGCGGTGAAGACCGCAGAAGAAGTTATCAAATCAGTGAAGCCAGTCAACTACATTGAGAAAGAAGGGCGCAACCTGATGGAATTTGAAAATGCCGATCTGTCTTTGCCTGAGCTTAAGCGAAAATTAGAAATAGCAGTTGAAGGTAAAGAGGGCGACGAATTATTGGGCTTAATGAAAAAGGATATTGAAAAAAGAGAATCAGAACTTATTGATCTGGCAAAAAAAGACAAAGGGGTATCGGATCAAGGCGAAGAATTTATAAAAGCCCGCGAACAGGCGATCAAAGAGATTGAAGCAGGCACACCCACCAATCGCACTTCGGTGGCGGAAGGCGCATTGGATAGTGTCAATTCAAAAGGACACCCTGTTATAAAGGCAGGAAAGAAAGCAGCACCGCCAAAACCAAGGGCTGACGAGCTTACACCTCCGCCCCCAACCCCTCCTCGCACACCAACCGAAGTGCCATTATCCGGAGTTCCGGATTCCCCAAAGGGGAGCGCATTGGAAGCCATCGATGGCATGGTTGGAAAGACCAGCACGCCAAAGAATTTGCTCGAGTGGATAAAAGGTGTACCAAAAAAATTCACCGAAGCATTCAGCGATCGCTTTGCCCCAATCAAACGGTTTGAGGAAATGGTGAGCGACATGGCTGGAAAGCCGATCGATATTAATTCAAGCGCATACACCGCAGCGAGAATGTACGCGGGGCGCATGGGAACGGTCGAGTCATTCTTAAACGATCTCCAAAAAGTTATTTCGCCATTGAGAAAAGAGCGTGCTGATTTTACTCGCTTTGTTTTGTCGCGCCGTGCTCTTGAACGAGCCGAACGCGGATTCGCCAACCCAGCCGGAGTCACGGCTGATACCGCAAAACAGGCAATGGATGAGCTGAAAACAAAAGTTGGTCCCGGTATCTTCAAGCAATTCGAAGCGGCAGAACAAGCGATACAAAAATGGGCGGACGAAGCAATTCTTAAACCGGCCGCAGAATCAGGACTCATATCGAAACAGGCATACAGTTCGATCGTAGCAAAAAATAAACACTGGATTCCTTTTCAAGTCCTTGATTATTTACCAGACTCCGCATTTGTGGACAGTTTGCCGAAAGGCGGCGAGATCTTCTCGGTAAGCAAGCAGGGCATAGTAAGAGGACTTGAAGGCACAGAGAAAATAATCCGCGATCCGTTCGAGGCCATCATCGACAAACTATCCAATGCGGTAAATCTTGCCAAGCGCAACGACGTAGCCCGCAAGCTCATCAACATCCGCGAGGTGTTGCCGGAAGCCAAAGAGCTTATACAGCCGTTGGCTAAAGATGCGCGCGTGCCGAAAGGTTGGGGTTCCATCAGTGTATTCGTGGATGGAAAGAACACGAAATGGGTTGTGCCCGAAGAACTCTCTTGGGCTATGCATCAGATGAACGAGGTCGAAGCTGGCATGTTGGGAAACTTTGTAAAGTTCACTTCCGGTGCATTCAGGAAAGGAGCGACCACACTATATATACCGTTCTCGCTTTCCAACGCCGTGCGTGATGCACAGATGGCAGTCATGACTTCGAAATACGGATTCAATCCGGCTGACTGGGTCAGTGGCTTTGCCCAGGGTCTCAAGGGGGCATTCGGCTGGGATTCAAAACTGCTTGAAGAATTCAGTCGCAACGGTGGAGGTTTCGGCGGATTTATTCAGGGCGCGCGCGAGATCAGCGGGGTAAAAAAACAACTGTTTGAACCCGCATGGTGGAAGCGAACCAAAGCAGTCGTCAACCCCTTCAATCTTATAAGCAATTTTGCTGAAGCCATAGAGCTCGCGCCTCGCCTTGGAGTGTATAAGCGCGCGCTGAAGGGGGGAGCAACCGGCTTCGAGGCAGCATTTGAAGCCCGCAACGCTACGATCGATTTTGCCAAAGCCGGTCAAGAGATGCGAATCATAAATATGTGGGTGCCATTTGTGAATGCGCGATGGCAGGCACTGCTCAACACGGCCCGCGTGTTTAAAGAAAGTCCCGTCAAAGCCTCGGCAAAAGCGGGTGCATTGATCGTTGCGCCGGGCGTGACGACATACTTCTGGAACTCCCTGAATTTTCCAGACCTCTATGAAGACGTGCCTCGCTGGATCAAAGACACCTATTTCCCAATCATTGTCGGTGAAGAAAAGGATGAGCAAGGCAATCGCGTGCCCAAGATGGTGCTGATTCCAAAAGGCGACGTCGGGCAGATCTTCTATAACCCGATCGAGTACGCCCTCGACTATGTCCGCAAAGGCGAGCCGAGCAACTTCAGCAAGCTCGCATTGGAATGGATGAGTCAACTGGCTCCGATCCCATTCACGCGTGATGGAGAGCTATCCGTGACCCAATTCCTTTCCGGAGCGATGCCTCCGATTCTGCGCACTCCAATAGAACTCGCTACGAATCAATCATTCTTCACCGGAGGTCCGATTGTTCCTAGACGCCTCGAACAAGTTTCGCCAACCGAGCAGTACGATGAAAAAACACCGCAGGCGGCGGTGGTCGTAGGTCGAGCGCTCGGTGTCTCGCCAATGAAGATGGCCTATGGGCTTGGCGGCCTCCTCGGAGGTTTCGGCCGTGAAGCAATAGACCCGGCAAAAATTCTGCAAAGCACCGCCAGCCGATTCTACCGATCCGCCGGAGGCGAGAAGCGAAACCAAGCATGGAATCTGAAAGACGAAGCGGTGGTCGGATACAGCACCGCGCGCGAGCAGGCTAAGCGGGCGATTGAGGAGAATGATATAAAAACTGCGACGGCAATCATTGAAAACTGGAACGCATCAGCGGAAAAAATATTGCCGGACATTCTGCCGTACCTCGCTCAAGATGATCCACAGGAAGCGCAAAAAATAAGTTCGTCGGTGACATTCCAGCCGCAAGACATTGCCCGGCTGCAAAGATCGGTCTACGACGAACAAGTCGGGGAAGCGGAGAGGAAAGGAACAACGCCCCAGCTTAATCCGAAGCTGACGAAAGACAGTCTCCGCTCAATTCGCACAGGCAAAGAAGACCCGCTCCCAACGATCGGACAAATGTTCCCGACTGAGGAACTTCAGCAGACGGACCTGAAGCAGATGAGGCAGGGATTACGGCAATGAAGACTTCGGTTCAATCTGCTGGCGCATTTCCCGGAGTTTGTCTGACTGAACAGCATCTCGCACCATCGGGCCGAAATTCAACCATAGATAAAGCCCGATGCCGAGACTCACCACCGCAAGCACCGCGACTAGCGCAAATAATCTTTTTTGAGCTGTAGACATAGACCCTTGTGTTGTAGCTTACACTCGGCTCAAAAAGCAAATCCTTTATGGAACACCCAAATTACCAAAACCAAATACAGGACAAAAGGCTCGACAACCTCGAAAAAAGCGTCGACGAGATCAAGAACAACCATCTGCCCCACATCGATGGGAAACTGACGCGGGTAGGCACCGATGTCGATTGGCTCAAACGGTTTTTCTGGATTGTCGCTACAGCCTCGGTCGGCGGGCTTATCGCGGCCTTGCTTAACTTACTAATTACCCTTAATAAATAACGCCATGAATATCATCCAAAAAAAGTCTCCTAACTTCTGGGCCGGGCGCAAAGGTTATCGACCGGAAGGAGTGGTCATTCACGTTATGGATGGCACGCTCGTCGGCACCGATTCGTGGTTCGCAAATCCAGCTTCGTTAGTGAGCTCGCACTACGGCATCGGACGAACCGGTGAAGTCCATCAGTATGTGAAAGAAGAAGATACTGCCTGGCATGCAGGCCGGGTAGATGCGCCGGTCTGGAAACTTATAAAGCCGAACATTAATCCCAATCTTTACACGGTTGGTATCGAACACGAGGGAAAGCCTGATGATGTTTGGACAAATGCAATGAAGCAGTCCAGCGCAGAACTGATCCGCGAGATTTGCCAACGATGGCAGATACCGATTGACCGCAATCACATTGTCGGCCACTTCGAGATATTTTCGAAGAAGCCGAATTGCCCGGCAAGCAATAAGAAAATAATCGACGAACTTGTCGCACTGGCCGGTGGTCAGCAAACACAAACACCACATCTTTCGCAGGTCGAAGAAGGAGTGAGAAAAATTGAAGAAGGACTCGCACAAATAAAAAATTCCTTAAAATAAAATATGGAAATTCTTAAATCCGCGAGCAAAGTTGTATTCGTCCTGATGGCCCTGGCAACGATCGGCGCGCTCTTCTTGGGCAAAATTTCAGGCGATCAATTTTTGCTTCTCGCTGGAATGGCTTTCTCGTTCTACTTTTCCAATAAAGGAGATACGACCCAGCCGTTCGCAGGAAAATAAAGTCGAAAATTTATCAAAAGCCCGGCGTCGCACCGGGCTTTCGTGTTTTAATTGGTCTGACAAATAAAAAAATAAGGAAAAGATAAAGGTTCAAGCGACCAAAAATCTGGACTTGTCTGACAACGACTTATAAAATTCAATTACTATGGCTTTCGTGTTTGACTTCCTTGGCGCGAAGGAATATCTTTCCGTTTGGCATAGCGGTAGACTGGTGTCGACTGGTCTCTCGTCAAACACATTAACTTAAAAATACCTATCTCATTGTTCCCGAAAGGGATCAATCGACCGCAAGGTCGAGGATGCGACACAATGGGGTTCGACAGATTGCCGCATAAGAGCTAAAATTGCTCTGCATGGTTTATGTGCCGGGGATACCTGGATAACACACAATCATGCGCGCCTTGCAAGGCGCTTCGCGTCCCGATCGCTGACTTCGGTCTGCGGACGGAAACGGCACGAACCCACCACGAGTCGCATCCTGGTGGGTTTCGTGTATATGCTAACTAAAGACGCAATAAATCAATTCTCGAACTGGAGGCAGTTCAAGGTTAAAAAAACAACAGTGCGCGGCTACGACCGCGAGCTGAGAAACTTCTGCCTGTTTCTCCGCAACCCCGACATTGAGCACATCACTCTGAGCAACGTGATGGAATACTTGAATGGCATGGCAGAGCTCGGATGGGACAGAAACAGCTTCGTCGGCAAGTGCATGGCACTCCGAAAATTCTTCGAATTCTACCGGCTGCAGGGCTACAAAGTGATCGACGAAGAACTTATCCCGATCCCGGACAAAGAACCAAAGCTGCCTCGCGTAGCGAGCGATGAGCAGTATAAGCAGCTTGTCGCGGCAATTCCGCAAGACACCAGCGACCCACGGCACATTAGAAATCTAGCAATTCTCGGCCTCCTTTGGGACACGGGAGCACGAAACGGAGAAGTCTGTTCGCTCAACGTGGACGACTTAGACCTGAACGAAAAGAGAGCGATAATCCGAACAGAGAAAGCAAAGTCCCGCCGACCATTCCGCGAGATATTCTGGACAGACGATACCAACGACTATCTGGTACGCTGGCTCAAGAAGCGGGATCACCTTACGAAAGTCATGAAGTTCGACGAACCGGGCGCGCTCTTTGTATCGGTGACCAGCGTGAAGTGCGGCGACAGGTTCTCCATCAAGGGGGTGGGCGAAATGTTGCGACGGTACTGCA
>CAZADL010000005.1:0-757 GCA_964483915.1 uncultured Candidatus Saccharibacteria bacterium
GCGAGGAGATATTGGTTGAGCAACTATCCGCGTGGCTCGAACCCCTGCGGGAATGGATAAAAGACGCGGAACAACTGGATGAAACCGCCAAAACGGACGACCTCACCCCCCAATCTTCTCTCCAAAAAATCTTCGGCTCCAACCTCTCTCTGAAAAATCGTTCTCTCGTTTCTGCCCCCACCCCACTTAACGATGCGCGGAGCGCATCGCGGTTAAATTTTTTGGAAAATGACCTCTGTACTTCTCTTGTGCGCGTGGAAGGAATCGGACCTTCGACCTTTTCATTATCAGTGAAATGCTCTACCACTGAGCTACACGCGCACTACAAAAACTATAATAGTGCTTGGCCGCAAATTCCGCAACTTTTTTTGCGATCCGCCTTCAGGCCGTTTTCTCTCGCAAGTAGGCGCTTCGGATCTCGGTCTCTTGTTCCCTCGGGCATCCGAAAAATCTTATGAATACTGTAAAGGACAGGTTTCTTTAGGCAGTCACTCGACATGAACGATTACGAACGCCCCATGCTTCGCTCCGCGAAGTGCGGCAAAATTTTTCTCAAAAAGACAACTCTGTGATTCTGGTGCGCGATGGAGGGATCGGACGTCGTCCCGCCAAGGCGGGACTCTCCGGACACCTCTCGGTTTCCGGCGGTCCTATCGGACCTGCTTTCCTATACGGGGAAACTTCCGTTTCCCCGACCCCTTTCTCATCCGATCCCTCGAGATTTGATCGTGCACCCTGCAGGGATCGGACCTGCGGC
>CAZADL010000005.1:857-997 GCA_964483915.1 uncultured Candidatus Saccharibacteria bacterium
CTTCATCCCGCACCTTTTCCTGTGCACCCTGCAGGGATCGGACCTGCGGCCTTCATCCCGCACCTTTTCCTGTGCACCCTGCAGGGATCGGACCTGCGGCCTTCACAATGTCAATGTGACGCTCTACCACTGAGCTAAGG
>CAZADL010000005.1:1097-48335 GCA_964483915.1 uncultured Candidatus Saccharibacteria bacterium
GTGCATCTGAAAGGTGCGGGATCAATGTGACGCTCTACCACTGAGCTAAGGGTGCATCTGAAAGGTGCGGGATCAATGTGACGCTCTACCACTGAGCTAAGGGTGCTTTCGGAACCCAATTCGTAAAAAGTATACTCTATCTTTTAAACTTTACAATAGGAGAGGACACCATTCATAGCCGGATGTCGTATAATAATGGTATGCTATCACGGATTTTATTTGCTACCATTTCACTCGTGAGCAATTGGCATCTCTCGTTGTTGTCTCTCCGCAACGGCGTTGATGTGGTCGTCATCGCGCTCCTTATCTATATCGGTTTACGCTTGCTCCTGGAGACGCACTCCTGGCCGATGCTCGTGGGGATTCTGGCGCTTGCCGCGCTCTATGGCGCGTCAAATATTTTTAACCTTCCTTTGACCCACCTCATCCTCCGCGCCTTTTTCGGTTTTTTTATCATTTTCATCGCCATCATCTTTCAAAGGGAATTGCGGCGGCTGCTGTCCTTCGTCGGTTTTTTTAGTTTCAAGCGGATCGTGCCGCCGCGGGACACGACCGTCCTCACCGTGAGCCAAGCCGTGGGAAAACTTTCCAAGAGCAAGATCGGCGCGCTCATTGTTTTTCCCGGCAAAGAGCCGATCGGGCGTTTTCTCGAGGGCGGTATCCTGCTGCGCGGCGAGATTTCACAGGAGCTCATGATCAGCCTCTTCAACGAGGAAACGCCCGGCCACGACGGAGCGATGATCATTGAAAACAATCGGATCAAAAAATTTGGCGTGCACCTGCCGCTTGCCGAGCGCATCGACCGATTCGGCAAATTTCACGGCCTGCGCCACCGGGCGGCGCTCGGCCTCTCTGAACAATCAGATGCGCTCGTGATCGTCGTTTCGGGAGAAACGGGAAGCGTCGATATCGCGCGCGGCGGCATGTGGGAACACTCTCTGAACGACCACGACCTCCACGAAAAGCTCGCCGATTTTTGCGCCGCTTTTTCGTCTCCGGGAGTGGTGGCTACGGCGCTGCCCCGTTGGCTGCGGCGGAACATCGGCCTCTTTGCGTTGTCGCTCGTCATGGCTGGCGGGATGTGGCTTTTCTTCTCTCAAAATTTTGCGGTGATACAAAAGAATTTCACGGTGCCGCTCGAATTCCAAAACCTGCCTTCGGGATATTTTGTGGAGGATGCCATCCCGCGCGATGTCGTGCTTACCCTCGAAGGCCAGAATTCTGACTTTAACGCCTTGAACACCCAAACACTCAACGTTTCTGTTTCTGTGGGATCGACGACGAACGCCGGTTGGCACGCCGTTACGCTTGCGACGAAAGATGTTAACGTCCCATTCAACTTTTCCGTTATTCAGATCCAGCCGCGGAGCATCGAGGTGGAATTGATAAAAGATTAATATCAACCATGAACAACCCGTTTGAAAATGCCAAGGAGCAACTCCGCCGCGCCGCGGCGGTCCGCCAGTTTTCCAAAGATTTCATCGAGCGGCTGTCCCACCCGGATCGGGATGTGCGCATTTCTATTCCCGTTAGAATGGACGACGGGCATCTCCAGATTTTTGAAGGATATCGCGTGGAACATAACAACGCCCGCGGGCCGTATAAGGGCGGTATCCGTTATCATGAGGATACTGACATCAACGAGGTGAAAGCTCTCGCGTTCTGGATGACGCTCAAATGCGCCGTAGCCGGCATTCCCATGGGCGGCGGCAAGGGTGGCATTACGGTTGATCCGAAGAAATTATCCAAACGCGAGCTTGAAGAACTATCGCGAGGATGGGTGAGGGGGATAGCAGACATTCTCGGCCCAAGAAAAGATGTTCCCGCGCCCGACGTCAATACTACGCCGGAGATCATGGGTTGGATGTCTGATGAGTTCGAGAAAATATCCGGCGACAAAACGAGGGCGACCTTTACCGGCAAATCCGTTGCGGATGGAGGGTCGGAGGGCCGCGGTCCCGCGACCGGGCTCGGCGGATTTTATGTATTTGACCATCTGCGCAAGAAATATTCACTGCCGGAGCAGTGCACCGTCGTGATCCAGGGGTTCGGCAACGTGGGAAGCAATGCCGCCGATACTTTCTCTCTCCACGGACATAAGATTATAGCAACATCAGATTCTAAAAATGCCATCTTCGAAGAAGATGGGATTGATATCAAAGAACTCTTTGCCTATAAAGCAAAAAACGGAAAGTTGGAGGGATTCCCCGGCTCCAAAACCATTACGAACGAAGAGCTCCTTTTGCTTCCATGCGATCTCCTCATACCTGCCGCTCTTGAAAACCAAATTACGGAAAAAAACGCGGGCAAAATCAAAGCAAAATTTATTCTTGAACTCGCAAACAGCCCGGTGACGCCAGAAGCCGACGAGATTCTGCTCGGCAAAAAGATTCCCGTCGTTCCGGACATCCTGGCAAACTCCGGCGGCGTTATTGTTTCAACGTTTGAGTGGGAACAGAATCTTAAAGGTGAGCACTGGAGCGAAGCTGACGTTTTTGAAAAATTGAAGGCGATACTTGATAAGCAAACCGAGACTATCTATCAAAAATCCATCGAACTTGAAACAGACCTGCGCCGCGCCGCGTTTGTTGCCGCGCTTATGAGGATCGCCGAGGCCATGGGATATTAATAAAAAAAGAAGTTGGCATACTTCTTATACACACCCGTTTTTGAAAAATGGAAGTATAATGAGAACATATGCTTTCCCAAGACATCAAAAATTATGCGGCACAGTTTACCTATCAGCCGGTTTTGGAAAATGCCGGAAAGCTGAAGAAAAAATTCAGCAGATTTATCGTTGCCGGCATGGGGGGATCACATTTGGCCGCCGATATCTTGAAAGCGTGGCATCCGGAACTTGACCTTACGGTTTGGTCGAATTACGGATTCCCGAAACTGAATGAAAAAATTCTTAAAGAAAGCTTGATTATCGTAAGTTCCTATTCCGGCAATACTGAAGAAGAGATCGATACGTTTGGGGCGGTGGTTGCGAAACGCTATCCTCTTGCGGTTGTTGCGTCGGGCGGGAAATTGCTCCATTTGGCGGAGAGGGCGGGCGTGCCGCATGTTAAAATGCCGCGCGAAGACATCCAGCCACGCATGGCGACGGGATTTAGTTTGATGGCACTCCTCGCCCTCATGGGGGAAAAAACGTGGACGCTCGAGGCGCGAGAACTTGCAAAGCAGCTCTATCCGGCGCGCGAAGAGCGGCGCGGGCAGGACCTCGCAAAACGCCTCTATGGATCGGTTCCTGTTATTTATACTTCCGCGAAAAATGCCGCGATCGGCTATAACTGGAAGATAAAATTCAACGAGACTGGAAAAATTCCCGCATTCACGAATGTCGTGCCGGAGCTCAATCACAACGAGATGACGGGATTTGACACCAAGGAAAAAACAGTATCGCTTTCCCGCAGTTTCCGGTTTATTTTTCTGAAAGACGGTTCAGATGATCGCCGTATTTTGAAACGGATGAGCGTTCTTGAAAAGCTTTACCATGACCGCGGCTTCAAAGTGGAAGTGGCTCTTCTGCAGGGCAAGAACGAGATTCAGAAAATTTTCAACGCACTTATCTTCGCCGATTGGACGGCGTACCACACGGCAAAACTGTACGGTGTGGACCCTGAACATGTTCCGATGGTCGAAGAATTCAAGAAATCGATCGAGAAACCGGCAAGATAATAGCCGCCGTTTTTTTGCAGGTCTTTTTCGCGGGTTCCCGAGTTCCATAATCGCTTTATCGACGACCGTTCATAAAACGATACGATATCGCTTTTTGAACGATCGTCGATAAAACGATACGATATCGCTTTTTGAACGATCGTCGATAAAGCGATATGTTAAATTTCTCTTAAAAGTTTCTTGCGACTTTCGGGGATTGCCCTAAGATGGTGGCATGGATTTTTCTAAAAAATTATTTCTCGTCGGTGCGGTCGGTCTTTTGGGTGGTATCGCCGGTTATGTTATTGCCGGGCCAGTTGCCGCGCGGGATTTCACTATTTTGTATAGCTTGGATAAAAAACAGAACGATCGGGCGCTCATCGACACGATTGATGGCGCAGAACATTATGTTTACTTTGCAATCTATGAGTTCACCAAAGAGAATATTGCAGATGCCTTGATTCGCGTGAAAAACCGCGGACTGGCAGTTTTCGGCATTATGGATGCCGTTGCGTCGCAGGATGGCATGCAGGCGCACATTGTGCAGGAATTACAACGTGCCGGCATTCCGACCGCATTTCAAAAGCACCCCCAAGGAATTATGCACCTCAAGATGCTGGTGACGGACAAAGCGTATGCCGTGGGCAGTTATAACTGGACCGAGGCGGCGACTGCGCTGAACGACGAAATACTTGAGATTGGCAGCGCAGAACCACTGCGAGAAAGATATCTTGACATTATGAAAAGAGTTTTAGTTGCAAATCAATAAGAACCGCTCCGTTGTATAATGATTCCATGCCATTTATTTCGAAAGCAAAGCAGACCCTCTGGACGCACCATGCGGAAGCGAAAATGGCGTTCTATAGATTGTCAAAACAGCGGATCATGCGGGTGATCCATGCTCCGAAACGGACAGAGGAAGGCGTTGCACCCAAAACCGTCGCCATGATGCAGCCAGTTTCCGTACATACTTGTACGGAAACTGTCCTGAGCGACGCTCCGCAACGAAATGCGGAGCGGAGTCGAAGGACCCCTTTGCGTTTTAGGACGGCTGTACGAATGATCGAAAAGCAAGGAAACGCAAAGGAAATCTGGTCACAGGAAATATGGGTTATGGTCCAGGACCTCGGCAAACAACGGAAGATCATCAGCGCTTGGCGGTATCCCGGTATGACACGGCCAAAGAGCGAGGTTGCGATGGATGCCCTGAGGCGCGAGTACCGTGAATTTTTGGCAAGAAAAAACAAATAACAACCATATCCATTGATGCTGCTCACAAGCCCCTCATTCAGAGACGGTGCGGATATTCCTAAAAAGTTCTCCTGCGAGGACGACAATATCAATCCGGAGCTTCAGATCCAGAACGTTCCGGAGGATACCAGAAGCTTGGCGCTTATTATGCACGATCCGGATGCGCCAATCGCAGGAGGCTTTACCCATTGGTTGGTTTGGAACATAGATCCCACGACCATACTGATCAAAGAAGAAAGTGTTCCGCCGGGCGCTGTCGAAGGATCGAACGGCGCGGGCAAAGCGAGCTACGTCGGACCGTGTCCGCCGCGCGGCCATGGCGCCCACCACTACCATTTTAAATTGTATGCACTCGACACAATGCTTGATCTGCCGCCTACGACAAGAGCGTCCGGTTTTGAGGCAGCTGGGGCTGGACACATCCTTGCCGAAACGGAACTTGTGGGAACATATGGAAGGACTGGAGAATTGTAAATTATTATATAGTTTTGCTATACTATGCTGTATGGAAAATATGCCACCACCCCAAAAAACAGACCATGAGATTGTCCTCGCTGCGCTCGCGGGCGATCGCCCTGCGTTTTCCGCTCTCGTCGAGCGTTACGTCAGCCCGATTTATAAATTCTCTTATCGTTACGTACGGAACGGCTCTGATGCCGAGGATGTCACGCAGGAGACCTTCCTGCGCGTATGGAAAAGTTTGAAGAGATTCGATCCGTCCAAAAATTTCAAAACGTGGATATTTGCCATCGCCAAAAATGCATCGCTTGATATTTTGAAGAAAAAGAGGCCGATGCCGTTCTCATCGATCGGGGAAGGGGATGACATCGTTGAGGCCGTGCTCGCGCCATACGTTGCGGTCTTGGGCGCATCGGACGCGGCTCTCGATCAGATCTTGCTGAGAAAGGATTTTGAAATGATGCTCGCCAAACTACCGTCGCGCTATCGCGAAATTATGCTCCTCCGGTATACCGACAACCTGAAATTCAGGGAAATCGCTGAATGTCTCCGTGAGCCGATCGATACGGTGAAAAGTCGGCATCGCCGCGGCTTGGCGCTTTTACGCACGATAGCAGGGGCGAGGGAGCTTGCAGCCGATTGATTTATCCTCGCAATATTTTTTTGCACCCAAAAAGGGACGGGGGGCGTATTATAAGCAAGCAGAAATATGCCCAAAGATCGCGATACCGCCATCCTTCATCAGTCGCCGGAACCTCCGGAATATCTCGTGGGGAAAATTTTGCGTTGTATTGCGGCCAAGGAACGGCGGGGAGCGTTCCACCAGATGATCGTTTCGAGCGTTCTCCTTCTTGCCTCGTCGGTGGCGTGCACGCTGAGCGTTGTGGATCTCGGAACCAAACTTTCACGATCCGGGTTCCTTTCCTTTACCTCTCTTTTCAGTTCTGATTTTGCGTTTGCCATTGCGAATTTTCGCGAGCTCACCCTTTCTCTCGCAGAATCGTTTCCTGCAATTTCTGCGGCATTCTTTATTGTGAGCGCTACTCTCGCCCTCGGTTTCGGTGCACGCTTAATAAAAGAAGCGGCCATCATTCATCGGAGCAAATTGGCGGCGTAACGATCCACGTCCGGCCATGAACGACATTTTTCAAAAAGTTTGGGTGCGCTGGACTGCTGGAGCGCTTGCCGCCGCCGTTATTTTTTTTCTGGCGTTCGGCTTGGGCGTGTCGGTCGGCTATCGAAAAGCCATGTTCGCCTCGGCGTGGGGAAGGAGCTATGAACTTAATTTTTCAGGTCCGGCGCATCATGGATTCGTGTTCGCATCTGGCGCGATCGCCGGGAACATGCACGGCGTTGCAGGGACGGTTATTGATGTCGCGAGCGGGACTATCGCGGTGAAAGACGGCGATAATGACGAGGAATCCATCGCCGTAGCTTCGGGCACCGTTATCCGGCAAATGAACGACATGATATCGCTCAGCGCTCTTGCGGTGGGCGACCGCGTGGTCGTGATTGGGACTCCGGATTCCGCGGGTCAGATCGAAGCGCATTTCATCAGGGTATTTCCTGCGCCGGCGCCGGGTACCGGAAATCCTTTGCCTCCGCAATAATGAAAACCACATCAACCATGTTCAATAAAATTTCACATTTTATCACAAGTCATAAAATGATCAGCATCATCCTCGCTATCGCCATCATTGGCGGCGGGTACTCATGGTACAACACGTCGCAGAGCGGCACGACGGTCACGAAGTATGTTGTGCAAAAAGCAACGACGGGCACTATCGTCGCGTTGGTTTCGGGCAGCGGCCAGATGCAAGCCGAGACGACAATCGCCGTGAAACCGCAGGTGACGGAAACCGTGACGGGCATTTCCGTGAAAGTGGGCGACCATGTGACGCAGGGACAGCTTCTTGTCACACTTGATACGACAAACGAGGCCCGCGCGCTTACGCAAGCGAAGCTTTCGCTCCAGTCGGCGCAGCTCTCGCTCGCCAAGCTTACCGAAGTGGCGGCGACGACAACGCTTCTGCAGGACCAGAATGCCGTGACGCAGGCGCAGCAAAACGTCGCTTCCGCATCCTCAACGCTCGGAAAGGATTATCAGTCGGGATTCGATTCCGTTGCGAGCGCGTTCGTCGATTTTCAAACCGTAACGGCAGGCCTTAAATCGTTCGTGACCGGGAATGATGTTTCAAAATCGCAGAGCGACCCCGATGCTTATGTGAACCTGATGCCGAGCTATCTTACGGTTGCAGTATTGCCGTATCGCGATGCGGTGCTCGCGGATTATACTGCGGCAACGGCGGCCTATGAGCAGAACCTTGCAGACTATCATGCGGCGAGCAGATCGTCCGATCCTGCAACGCTCGACGCGCTTTTTTCTGAAACCTATAACACGGCGCAAACGATCAGCGAATCCGTGAAATCAATAAAAGACCTTCTCAATTACATTGTCAATAATTATCAGACGGGAAGCGGTTCCCAGTTGCCGGCGGTCACGAACACGTTCCAGACGAATATGAATTCCTACACCAATACGGTGAGCGGCGACGTTTCGTCGCTCGCGGGCACGGTGAATACGATCGGTAACGATAAGACGAGTTTCACGAACGCCGGGCTTTCCCTCGAACAGGCGAGTTCGGCGCTCGCCGCGCTCCTGGCGGGTCCTGACCCGCTCGACGTCCAGTCGATCCAGCTTTCCGTGCAGCAGCAGGAGCTTTCCCTGCAGACGGCCCAAGACAATTTAAATGACTGCTATATCCGTTCGCCGATCGACGGTATTGTTTCGGTAATCGGCGCGGTGGTCGGCGAGGATGCGCCTTCTCCCGCGGTCACGATTGTGGGCCAGACCCAGGTTGCCCAGGTGACGCTAAACGAGATTGATGCCGCAAAGGTGAAGATGGGCGACAAGGCGACGATGACATTCGACGCGATCACCGGTCTCTCGGTCGCCGGCCAGGTGGTCGAGCTTGATCCGGTCGGTACCGTGAGCCAGGGTGTCGTCGACTACAACGCGCAGGTTGCGCTCGCAGAGGCAAACGATCAAGTGAAGCCAGGCATGAGCGTGACGGCAAACATCGTAACGCAGGCGGATCAGGACGTGATCGCCGTGCCGAACGCCGCGATCACGACGCAGGGCGGTTCAAGTTATGTTCTTGAACCGGCGTCTCCGCTTACGGATAGCGAGATTTCTTCATCGAGCGCGGGTGGCATCATGCTTTCTGCGGCGCCTCAGCTCGTGCCGGTGACGGTCGGCCTTTCGAACGATACCGAAACGGAAATAACTTCCGGCGTGCAGGCAGGAGACCAGATCATTGTGCAGACCATCAAGTCGACGACAGGAAGCACGGGGCCCACGACATCGGGAGCATCATCCTTAAACGCAGGCACATTCCGCGCTCTCGGCGGCGGCGGTTTTGGAATACATCCCGGAGGAGGATAATGACATGAAAAAGATCATTGATTGTCGGAACATCACGAAATCCTACGTGAACGGAGAAATGACGACCCAGGTGCTCAAGGGGATCACGTTTTCTGTGGACGAAGGCGAGATGGTCGCCATCATGGGACCGTCGGGTTCGGGCAAATCGACCCTGATGCATATTTTGGGAGCGCTTGATACGCCGACGAGCGGGGATTATTTTCTGGACGGAAAAAATGTCGCGAACCTTTCGGAGAACGAGCTTGCCGATATTCGCATGGAAAAAATAGGGTTCGTTTTCCAGTCGTTCAATCTTTTGCCCCGCACGACGGTTCTGAGGAACGTCGAACTGCCACTCGTCTACGCCGGCGTCTCCAAAGAACAACGCGCGAAGACCGCGGAAAAAGCGCTCCGCGATTCGGCGTTTCCGGAGAACGCATGGATGCTTCATTCGAACCAGATCTCCGGCGGCATGATGCAGCGCGTCGCGATCGCGCGGTCGCTCGTCAATAATCCGGCGATAATCCTTGCCGACGAACCTACGGGGAACTTGGATTCGAAGACCGGAGAGATTGTTCTGCATACGTTCCAGTCGCTCAACATGGCCCACGGGAAGACCGTCATCCTTATCACGCACGAGCAGTATGTCGCGGAACATGCCGACCGGATCATTCATATCCTCGACGGAGATATCCTGAAGGACGAAAAAAATATCCACCGGCGGATCGCGAGCAAGGAAAAAGAAATAAAAGAATATCCATGAAATTCAGCGATCTTATCGAAGAAGTTTACAACGCGGTAACTGTGAACAAGGTTCGTTCGGGACTCACCATGCTTGGCATCGTGATCGGCATCGCGTCGGTGATCGCGATGGTTGCGATCGGACAAGGAACGCAGGCCGCCGTCCAGTCGAACATCCAATCGCTCGGCGCGAATCTTCTGATGGTGATGCCGCTCTCGCAGCGGACGATCGGCACGACGGTAAGCGCCGGTTACGGCAGCGCGCAAACCTTGACGCCCGACGACGCGACGGCATTGGCCGCCCTGCCGGGTGTCGCGGCTGTCGCGCAAGAGATATCGGGACGATACCAGGTGGTGTATAAAGGGCAGAATACCAATACGACGGTGATGGGAACGGTGCCGGATTATCTGCAGGTCAGGAATGTGCAAGTTGACCAAGGGTCGTTCATCACCGATTCCGATGTCACAAGCGCGAACCGCGTCGCGGTCCTCGGAACGAACGTGCTCCAGACGCTCTTTGCGCCTTCGGCGAATGCGAGCGCCACGCCCGACATGGCGATCGGGCAGGTGGTCCGCATTAAAGGAAATGATTTCACGGTGGTGGGCGTCACGCTCGCTAAGGGCGGCAGTGGCTTTGCGAGCCAGGACAATGATATTTATGTTCCGTATACGGCGTCGTAGCATTATCTTCTTGGGAACTTAACCTACCTCACGGAAGTTGATATGGAAGTGCAGGATCAGCAGTCCATGACGACCGTGCAGCAAGCGGCGACAAATCTTCTCCTCCGGCGTCACAATATTTCCGATCCCACCCAGGCCGACTTCAACATCCTGAACCAGGCCGATGTCGTCTCGGCAGTTTCTGCGACGACGGGAACCTTTACGACGCTTCTCGCGTCCATCGCGGCCATCTCGCTTCTTGTCGGCGGCATCGGCATTATGAACATGATGCTTACGACGGTCACGGAACGTACGCGCGAGATCGGCCTTCGTAAAGCGATCGAGGCGAAAGAGCGCGACATCACGCTTCAGTTCCTTGGCGAATCCGTCGCACTCACGTTCAGCGGCGGCGTCCTCGGCGTTCTCTTGGGATGGGGGATAGCCGCCGGCATGACATATTTTGCGAAGACCGTCACCGATGTTTCTATCAGTTCGGTTATTCTTGCGTTCGGCGTTTCGGCTTTGATCGGCATCGCGTTCGGCTATTATCCTGCGCGGCGCGCGGCGAAGCTGAACCCGATCGAAGCGCTGCGGTACGAATGAATAATGTAAACGTCATCGTCCGCGGAGGCGGACGACCCGTGCTTCCAGTTTGAAAAGCACGGATCCTCGCCTCCGCGAGGGCGACCAAAGAAAAGAGTCGAAAAAATAAAAAAACATGAAAAAATATAAAGTTCATATCATCTGGGCGGTCATCGCGGTCATCGCGCTCGCAGGAGGGATCGTGTACGGCAAGAGCAGCGCGGGCAGCCAGGCGGCCGGCAGGTCGTTTGCAAGTTCGACCCGCAGTGGTGCCCTGCGTACCGGGTCGAGTGGCGGATTTGTTTCAGGCCAGATCATTTCCATTGACGCGAACAGCATGACGGTCTCGCTCGCGAACGGCAATTCGCAAGTGGTGTTCTACTCGAGCTCGACGCAGGTCATGAAGCCGACCATGGTCGGGACAAGCGCGCTCACAACGGGAACGCGGGTCATGATCGGCGGAACGTCGAATTCCGACGGAAGCCTGACGGCGCAGTCAATCCAGGTTCAGACAGGCAGCGGTTTCGGCGGAAGCGCGGGCAGCAGGCCCTCCGGGACCGGCGCCGCAATCGGCCGATAGAAAAGGAAGAGTGAACGACTCCGCGCTTTCGGTGCGGGGTCGTTCATTTTTGAGTTATGCACAGGCAGCCGTTTTTTCGGCGTATCAGGTGGTATGATGCAAATATAGGCCGTGGGTGTTTCCTGAAAATAGGAAATGCCTGTTTCGTGGGTTAAATTTTTAAAAAATAACATGCCGATTCGTAAAAAACGCGTGACGGCAGTGCGCAAAACGAAACCAGCAAAGAAGCGCGCCGCAACCGCGAAGAAAAAAGTTGCCGCAAAACACGAGCGGCCGCGGGCAAGAATTGTCCGCCGCACGCCAATCCTCCGCAGGCGTTTCTTCGCCATAGAGAAGCATGAGGCGAACCCCATCATCGAACCCCGCCCAGGGCATTTCTGGGAGATGAAGGCGACCTTCAACCCGGCCGCCGTAAAGGTGGATGACCGTATTCATCTTCTTTACCGCGCGATCGGCGGGGACGACATGTCCACCCTGGGTTATGCCGCGAGCGACGATGGCACGACGATAAGCGAACGTCCAGGGACATTTGCCTTTGAGCACCGGACAAAAGGATCGCACCCCTTGACCACGGTCCCCAAGGTCGTCTACCTCTCGGGCGGGGGATCGTCCGGCGGCTCCGAAGACCCGCGCCTCGTTATGATCGATGAGGATCAAAGAGTTTATCTCACCTACACCGCGTTCGACGGCTGGGGTTCGGTAAGGATCGCCCTCTCCTCCATCAGTAAGGATGATTTCGTGAATCGCAAATGGGCCTGGAGCCAACCTGTTTTTCTTTCTCCGCCGGGCGAGGTCCATAAGAATTGGGTTCTCTTCCCCGAAAAAATCAACGGAAAGTATGCCGTTCTTCATAGCATTTCCCCGAACATTCTCATCGACTACGTAGACGACCTCGCCGAGTTCGAGAAAAATGAACGGAGTATCAAGAGCCGCTATGCTCGCTATGCTGACCGGTACGCCTGGGACAATTGGGTGCGCGGCGCAGGGCCGCCGCCCATCAGGACGAAGCTCGGCTGGCTCCTTCTCTATCATGCGATGGATGTTCACGACCCGAACCGCTACAAGCTTGGCGCCATGGTCTTGGATATCAACGACCCTACGAAGATACTCTACCGTTCCCGCGTTCCGGTCCTCGAACCGGAGGAGTGGTACGAGAACAACGGCTGGAAGTCCGGCGTCGTCTATTCCTGTGGCGCTGTCGTGAAGGACGGCGAGCTCTACGTCTACTACGGCGGCGCCGATGCCGTCGTCTGCGTCGCCATGGCGAACCTCGATCGCTTCTTGGACGAGCTCGTGAAGTACGGCACCCCCCAGCTTGCGAAAAAAGGCAGAGTGAGGGGAAAGAATTAGCTGTTATGCTTGAAGGCAAACGGTCGTCCAGAAATCCGATCTTATTGCCCGACCCCGCCTCCGCGTGGGAATCGGAAGCGGTCTATAATCCGTCGCCGGTCGTTTGCAAGGGCCTGGTGCATTTGTTGTATCGCGCGACGGGCAAACCCGCCGAGGGCCAGCCGGAAATATCATCAATCGGCGTCGCTTCAGGGAAGGACGGCATTCATTTCAAAGACCGGCGGCAATTTATCGTTCCGGAACATCCCTGGGAACAATTCGGCTGCGAAGATCCGCGCGTGACGGAGTTCGAGGGCCGTCTCTATATTTTCTATACCGCCGTCCAGGCATTTTCCGCGGACGGCATCAAGGTCGGTCTCGCGATAAGCGATGATCTCTTAACGGTCAGGGAAAAACATCTGGTGACGCCGTTCAACGCGAAAGCCATGGCGCTTTTCCCGGAGCGGATAAACGGCAAGATCGCGGCGATCCTTACGGTGAACACCGATCGGCCGCCGGCGAGGATAGCGCTCGCGCTCTTCGACCGCGTGGAAGACATCTGGTCCGAAAAATATTGGGAAACATGGTATGGAAGCTTGGGCGAGCGCATAATCCCGATTGACGTGAATGAGAAGGATCAGGTCGAAGTCGGCTCGGCGCCCTTAAAGACCGAAAAAGGATGGCTGGTTTTTTACTCGTATATTTACAATTATTTCGCCCCGCCGGCGATCTTCGGCGTGCAGGCGTTGCTCCTCGATAACAAGGATCCGCGGAAGATCGCGGGTGAGGTAAAACGTCCGTTCCTCGTGCCCGAAGAGGAATACGAACAGTATGGCCGCGTGCCGCGGATCGTGTTCCCGTCCGGCGCCATCAAATGGAGGTCCGGCATTTATCTCTATTATGGAGCGGCGGACACGACTTCCTGCGTTGCCGTCTTCAAAATGAAAGACCTCCTCGAAGAACTGGTCTTCGTGCTGGGGCGTCAGCTCACACGGTTCGAAAAAAATCCGATCATCATGCCGATGGCCGAACATTCCTGGGAGTCGAAGGCGACGTTTAATCCGGGGGCGGTTTACGAGGGCGGGAAAGTGCATCTTTTCTACCGCGCAATGTCGGACGACAACACGTCGGTCCTCGGGTATGCGGCGTCCCTGGACGGAGTTCACTTCACCGAGCGCAGTCCCGGCCCGGCCTATGTGCCGCGCGCCGATTTTGAGCGCAAGAAGGTTCCCGGCGGGAATTCCGGTTGCGAGGATCCGCGGCTCACGAAGCTCGGCGACCGGATCTACATGTGCTATACCGCGTTCGACGGCAATGATCCGCCGCGCGTCGCATTCACCTCCATTATGGCGAGCGATCTCGTCGCGAAAAAATGGAACTGGGCAAATCCGGTGCTCATCTCGCCGCCCGGCCTCGACGACAAAGATGCCGCTCTCTTTCCGCGGAAGATCGGCGGGAAATATTTTTTCCTGCATCGCTTGGGATCGGACATCTGGATCGACAGCGTGGACGCGTTCGATTTCGACGGCGAGAACAAGTTCCTCGGCGGAAAGATTCTGATGCGGCCGCGCGATACCGCGTGGGATTCGCGCCGCATCGGCATTTCCGCGCCGCCCATTGAAACGCCCCACGGTTGGCTTCTGCTTTATCACGGCATTTCAAAACGCACATCGCACTATAACATTCGTACGGCGCTTCTCGATCTTGATGATCCGACAAAAATCCTCTCTCGGACCGAGGATTCCATCCTTGATCCAAAAATGCCCTATGAAAAACAAGGGATAACATCGAATGTCGTCTTTCCTTGCGGCACGGTTGTGATCCGCGGCGAGCTTTTCATCTATTATGGCGGCGCGGATAAAGTTTGCGCCGTGGCGACGATCGCGCTCAAAGATTTGCTTTCAGGACTCCTGCGCGAAGCAAGATTTATCCGGAAGTGAAGTTATCGGAAGTCCGGGCGTGAGCGGTAAAATCCGAAATATATAAGAATGATCAGCGGAGGGTTTCTTTTCCGGAAGATTATTTGTCTCTTGCGAAGGAGATGCCTGTTCTCCGGGACCGTGAGTTTAAGTCCCGGAGAACAGGCATCTCCTTCGCATCTTATCTTCCAGAAAACGGGAAAACCGGGAGCCGTTGACTTCCGGTCCGCACTTTTGCTATAATCTCTCCAAGGTTTTCTCTGGAGTTTTATGCCAATATCTATCTATTCTCGCTATTCTCGGAAGACGAATTTCGTTTTTCTCGAGTAACCTCACGCAAAAGTGAGCGAGTAAGTTATGTTGCGCAAAACTCCGGAGAAACGGAGTTTTTTTAGCTCATCTCTCAATTCATGTCCTTCATTCTCGGCAAAAAATCGAATATGACCCAGCTCTGGAAAGATGGCAACGTCATCCCCGTGACGGCCGTTATGGCGCTTCCGAATAAAGTAACTCTGGTCCGCAGTAAAACGCGGGATGGTTATGAAGCTGTCCAGGTCGCTCTTGGCAGAACGCGGCGGGAGTTCAGAAATTTTCCTGCACATCCGGTTCTCGTCGAAAAGTTTAATCCGAACGACACGGTAACGGTTGCTGGTTTCCAAGAAGGGGATAAGGTCCGGGTAAGCGGCCTCACGAAAGGCCGAGGATTTCAGGGCGTGGTGAAACGGCATGGTTTTGCGGGAGGTCCGAAAACGCACGGACAGAAAAATCGGTGGCGCGCCCCCGGGTCCATTGGAAGCACCGCGTTCCAGCGGGTGGTGAAAGGACGCCGTATGGCTGGGCACATGGGCATGGAGCGGGCGACGATTCAGAATCTTAGAGTAGCGGCCGTCGATACTGAAAAGAACATCATTTATCTTTGTGGCGCAGTGCCGGGCATGAGGGGAACGATACTCGAAATACAGAAATGACCCAAAGGGTCATCCTGAGCGAAAGCGAAGGATCTCCCAAAAAATTTATTAAAATTCATGAAAGCAGACGTTTACAATTTAAAAAATGAAGTCGTGGGTACGATCGAACTTCCCGATCGCGTCTTCGGCGCGGCGTGGAACGAGGCGCTCGTGAAGCAGGTTCTTACGGCTCAGCGTGCGAACGCGCGGGTGCCGTGGGCGCATGTGAAAATTCGGAGCGAAGTGAGAGGCAGTGGCAGAAAACCGTGGCGCCAGAAGGGGACCGGCCGCGCGCGGCACGGCATGACGTCATCGCCCCTGTGGGTCGGCGGCGGCAAGGCGCATGGACCCCGCAACGATAAGGATTATTCGCAGAAGGTGAACAAAAAAATGAAACACGCGGCGCTTTTTGCGGTCCTTTCGCAAAAATGGAAAGACGGCGAAGTGAAGGTTCTTGATACGCTTGCCGCTCCAGAGCCCAAAACAAAACTGCTTGCGCTCGCTTTACAAAACATCCTGAACATGAAAAAGGGCTCCAAACGGTACGATACGCTCCTCGTTCCAGCCGGAACGAATGCGATCATTTCGCGTTCGTCCTCCAATTTGCCGAAAGCGAAGGCGGTCGACGCAGCCTCGCTCAACATCTACGATATTTTGAACCATCGGAACCTTTTGCTTGAAAAGAGAAGTATTGCCGTGATAGAGAAACACTATAAAAATTGAGGAAATATGAAATCATTTATCATCAAAAAACCGTGGGTGACCGAAAAAGCTACCACGATGTCCGAAAACCGGCAGTATGCCTTTTTGGTTTCTCTTGCGGCGACCAAACCGGAGATCAAAAAAGCAGTTGAAGAACTTTATAAAGTAAACGTGACCGCGGTGAACGTTGTGAACCGGCCGGCAAAAAATAAGCGATATCGCGGGACTCTGCGCAGGGCGGGAGTCAGCGAACGCAAGGCTATCGTTACCTTGAAAGAGGGAGAAAAAATAGACATGCAATAGAAACAAGCGATGAGCGATTAGAAAAATAAAGAAAAACTTAATCGCCAATCGCTCATACCTAATCGCTAAAATCAATGAAATCCTACAAACCTACCAGTCCATCGCGCCGCAGTATGACGACCGTGGATTACGGCAAGCTTTCAGGCGCACAGCCAACGAAGTCGCTCATGGTGCGGCTCAAGTCGCATGCGGGCAGAAATTCGCAGGGCCGTATCACGATGCGCCACCAGGGCGGCGGTAACAAGAAATTATACCGGATCGTTGATTTCAAACAGAACCAGCTCGGATCCAAAGTGTTCGTGGAAACGCTTGAATATGATCCGTATCGCACGGCATTCATCGCGCGGGTGAGGCGGGGTGATGGGAAAAAGAGTTATATCCTTGCTCCTGAAAATCTTGTGATCGGTGCGGAACTCGAAATCGCGGCATCGGCTCCGCTTGTGGCTGGCAATCGCCTGCAGTTGAAGAATATTCCGGTGGGTTATCAGGTTCACAATGTGGAACTTACGCCAGGCCGTGGCGGACAAATCGCCCGCGGAGCCGGATCGTACGCGGAAGTTTTGGCAAATGCCGACGGCTACACCGATCTCCGGCTCTCGTCCGGCGAGATTCGCCATGTGCCGTGGGAAGGGCTTGCCTCCATCGGCCAGGTTTCTAATGCTGAATGGAATCTCGTGACGATTGGTAAGGCAGGGCGCTCACGATGGCTCGGTATCCGGCCTACTGTTCGCGGTAAGGCAATGAACCCGGTTGACCATCCTTACGGCGGCGGTGAAGGAAGCCAACCGCGCGGCACACGAAAGCCGAAAGATATGTGGGGCAACATTACTGGTGGGCACAAAACGCGCAACAAGAAGAAACGGTCGTCGAAATTTATTGTGAAGCGAAGAAAATAATGCCAATCGCTCATAACTAATCGCTCAACAAAAACTATGTCCCGAAGCTTAAAAAAAGGGCCCTACGTCGATCCGAAACTGCTTGAAAAAGTGGCGGCTTTAAAATCAGGCAATGAGACTTCCATCAAAACATGGTCGCGCGCATCGGAAATCGCTCCCGAAATGGTGGGCTACCTTTTCGGCGTGCATAACGGCAAAACATTCATTGAAGTGCGAGTGACTGAAGAAATGATTGGCCATCGGCTCGGCGAATTTTCTTTTACGAGAAAGTTTGTTCGGCATGGCGGTAAGATGCAAAAAGAGCTTGAATTGAAAGCGGCGGAGACACAGAAAGCGCAGGCCACGGCGGCGAAAGAAGAAATAAAGAAATGAAACAATGAGCCAATAGCGATTAGAAAAAGAAAAATCGCCCATCGCTAAATTCCATGCAACAGCAAACTGCAAAATTAAACTATCTTCGGATTGCGCCGCGCAAGGTGCGGAGCGTTGCGGATCTCATCCGCGGTCTGTCAGTAAATGACGCAGAGGCGCAGCTCCTTGTCATCCGCCGTCGGCCGGCGAAACCGCTCCTTAAGCTCTTGCGCTCGGCGATCGCCAATGCTAAAAACAAGCAGGTGAATCCGAACCATCTTTTCATTTCGGAGATTCGCGTGGATCAGGGCCCGATGCTTAAACGTATCATGGCGCGCGCTCGCGGGTCTGCTTCGGAAATCCAGAAAAAGATGAGCCACGTGACGCTCGTTCTCGATGTGAACGAAAAGCTTTCGCCGAAGTTTACGATTGTTGTGGCGAAGAAGAAAAAACTGCCGAAGGAACCGAAGGTGGATAAAGAAAAGCCGGCGCGGAAACGCGTTCATGAACCAGGACCGGAAATGGCCGAACCAAAAAAGAAACCAGGGTTCTTCCGGCGAACCTTCAGCGGAAAATCAAGGGCGGCAAAATGACCCGGAGGGTCATCCCGAGCTTCGCGAGGGATCTCCCGAAAAATCACAAAATTCCATGGCCCAAAAAACAAATCCTCTTTCATTTCGACTTGGCATTACCAAAAACTGGCCGGTGCGCTGGTTTATTAAAGGCGGCTACCCGAAATATTTGGAGGAGGATGAGGCAATCCGCAACACGATCATGAAAAAGATCGGAACCGCAGGCATTGCCGCAATTGAGATCGAACGGACCCAGGGAAACCTCCGCGTATTCATCAAAGCGGCTCGCCCTGGTTTTATCATTGGCCGTGGCGGCAAGGGAATGGAAGATTTGAACAAGGCGATCGCCGAGGCGGTCCGCAAGGTACGCGGCAAGAAAACGCCGGTTCCCTTAAGCGTGAACGTTGAAGAATTAAAACGTTCCGAGGTCGCCGCAACGTATATCGCGCAGGAGATCGCGTGGGACCTTGAGCGAAGGATGCCCTATCGCCGGACGATGAAAAAATATCTTGAGCAAGTGACGCAAAACCGCGACGTGAAGGGGGTAAAGATTTTTTTGTCGGGACGGCTCAATGGCAACGAGATCGCGCGCCGGGAACATCTTTCGCACGGCTCTCTGCCGCTTCAGACACTGCGCGCTAACATTGATTATGGTACGGCGACCGCCAAGACAAGCTACGGCACGATCGGCGTGAAGGTGTGGATATATAAAGGAGAGATATTTGAGAAGAAAGAGAAAGAGCTCATCGCTCATCGTTCATAACCAATCGCTAAAATTATGTTGATTCCGAAAAAAGTAAAACATCGCAAGTGGCACAAGGGCCGGTCGCTCAGCCGTCAGGTGGAGACGCGGGGCCTTGCCTTGCACTATGGCCAGTATGGTTTGAAATCGCTCGAACAGGCATGGCTCACGTCGCGGCAGATTGAAGCTGCTCGCAAAGCGATCACGAATTCCCTCAAACGCGCCGGCCGGCTCTGGATCCGCGTATTTCCCGATAAGCCGATCACGATCCGGCCGCCGGAGACCACGATGGGCGGCGGCAAAGGCAGCGTTGACCATTACGTGTTTCCGGTTCGGCCGGGTAGGATCCTTTTTGAGGTTGACGGCGTACCGGTCGAAAAAGCCAAGGAGGCGTTGCGGCTCGCTTCGTATAAATTGCCCGTAAAAACCAGAGTGGTTATCAAATGACGCGCTATGAAGAAAAAAGACATTCAAGACCTCAAAGTAAAATCAGAAGCGGAACTTTTTCGCCTTATTAAAGACGATCAAGAAAAACTCCGCGCCTTGCGATTTGACCTTGCGGCCGGAAAAGTAAAGAATGTAAAAACACTTCACGAAACCAAAAAAGCTATTGCGCGGGCGAAAACGTTCCTCCGAGAGCGCGGGCAAAAGCAGTCGATGAGAGGATAGCGACGAGCGATCAGTAAAAAATATAAACCCTCATCGCTCCAATCTAAAAACATGGACCAAACATCGCAACAAAAGAAGATACGCGAAATCACGGGTGTTGTTGTTTCCGACAAGATGGCGAAGACGCGTGTTGTTGAGATCTCGCGGCTCAAAAAACATCCCCGGTATTTGAAATATCAAACCATGACAGCACGATTCAAGGCGCACGACGAAAAGGACGAATATCATACGGGCGATAAGGTCGTGATTAAAGAAACCAGGCCACTATCGAAAGAAAAACGATGGAGAATAATCGGAAAAGCATAGCGATCAGGCATGAGCGGCTAGCGATTAGGGAAAAAGAAAATCCTAATCGCCAATCGCCAATCGCCAATCGCTCACTTCTAAAACTACCATGATTCAGGAACGGTCCATCTTAAAAGTTGCGGACAACAGCGGCGCGAAGGTTGTGCGATGTTTTCGTATTTTGGGAGGAACGCGGCGGCGCTACGCAGGCGTAGGCGATATCATCGTTACTTCGGTGCAATCGGCGGAGCCGCGCAAAGCGGTGAAAAAGAAAGATATTGTGAAGGTACTCGTTGTTCGGACCAAAAATCCGCTGCGCCGCAAGGATGGATCGTACGTCCGGTTCGACGAAAATGCCGTGGTGCTCGTGGACCCGAAGGGTGAGCCGGTTGCAACGCGCATCTTCGGTCCCTTGCCGCGCGAGCTGAAAGAAAGAGGATTCGAAAAACTAATGACGATGGCTGAGGAAATCGTATGAAAATCATCAAAGGCGACACGGTAAAAATAATTTCTGGCAAAGACCGCGGTAAAACGGGGACCGTGCTTCACGCGTTGCCTGCGTCGGGCAAGGTGATCATTGATGGATTGAATCTCGTGAAAAAAAAATCACGTCCAAAGCGGCAAGGCGAGAAAGGCCAGATGGTATTGATTCCCCGCCCGCTCGCCGCAGCAAAGGTGATGCTCGTATGCGCCTCCTGCAAGGAACCAACGCGTGTCGGCGCTCGCCCAGACGGGGCTCGGAAGGTACGATATTGCAAGAAATGCAAAGCGAAAATTTAAAAACATGAGCGACGAGCGACTAGGATCCCTAATCGCCAATCGCTCATCACTCATCGCTAATAAAATGACGAAACAACAAGAAAAAAACAGGCATAAAGAGGTCCGCGGCTTCCTCGAGAAGATCGTCGTTGACGCCGGTATCGGCCGGATGAGCCAATTACCGAACTTTGAAGAAAAGGCGCTCGTTCAAGTAATGCGTGATCTCGCGGCCATAACCGGCCAGAAGCCGGAACTCCGGCGCGCGAAGAAATCAATCGCGGGATTCAAGATCAGGGAAAACCAGATCGTGGGCGCAAGGATTACGCTCCGGCGCGAGAAAATGGTTGATTTTTTTGAACGCCTGATTACAATAGTATTGCCTCGGGTACGCGACTTCAGGGGAATTAACCGCACCGCGATTGACTCTCACGGCGTTCTTACGGTTGGTATCCATGATCAATTTGTATTTCCGGAGATCGAACCGGAACATTCGCCCGTCGCATTTTCCCTCGGCGCAAGCATCGTTCCCAAGAAGAAAAACGAGAAGCATTCATGGGAGGAATTCACGAAACTTGGCGTTCCCATGAAGAAAGAAGAAGCGAAGCGTAAAAGCGTTAAGCGATTAGCGGCTAGCGACTAGCGAAATACCATGCCTAAAGAATCCATTATTGCGCGAAGCAAAAAGCGCCCAAAGTTTTCCAGCCGAATCGTCCGGCGTTGTTTTCGGTGCGGCCGCAAGCGTGGCTATATGCGCGACTTCGGCCTCTGCCGCATTTGTTTCCGAGAGATGGCGACCCGGCAGCAGATTCCCGGAATAAAAAAAGCCAGCTGGTAGAAAACCGGCGATGAGAGAATAGCAATTAGCAAAAGCTCATTCTCGATCGCAAATCAATTTAAAATTAATCGCTCGCAACTAATCGCTTATCACCATGTATTACAGACTTCTTCCTGAGATCAAGAACGCCCTCCGGGCCGGCAAAGAGAAAATGACGGTGCCGTTTTCGCGCATGGACCTTGCGGTGCTCGAAGTGCTTCGGGCGAACGGCTATGTGAAAAGCGCCGAAAAAGAGATGGCGGGAAGGAAGAGCGTCATCACGATCCGCCTCGACGATAAAAAGAAAGGAGACATCGATTTCAAGCTTCTGAGCAAACCGAGCCGCCGTTTCTACAGTGACTACCGGAGCTTGCACTCTGTGCGGCAGGGATACGGCCTTGGTGTCCTCTCAACGCCGTCGGGTATTATGTCGGCGGCTGATGCCAAGAAGAAAAAAGTCGGCGGAGAATATCTGTTCCAGATATGGTAAAGAGCAATGAGCGACTAGGGATTAGCGATTAGAGAAAAATCTAACTACTAATCATCAGTTGCCAGTTATCGACCAACTCATCGCCAATCGCTAAACTCTCATCACTATCCATGTCCCGTCTTATCAAAAAATCTATTCCAATACCTCAAGGCGTTACGGTGGCCGAACGCGACGGTTTGTTTGTGGTCAAAGGACCGAAGGGCGAACTGGCAATGCGGATGACGCCGGGCATTGAGATCGCATCGAAAGACGGTGGCGTGTGGATAGAACAGGGGGAAGGTCTTGTAAATACGGCGATGCTCGGAACGACGTGGGCGCTTGTGAAAAACGCCCTAGAAGGCGTAACCCGGGGATTTACAAAAAAACTGGAAATTGAAGGCGTTGGCTATCGCACGGCTCTTGAAGGCAAAGACCTCGCGCTCTATCTTGGCTATGCGGTCCCCGTTCGCATTCCATTGCCGCAGGATGTTGCCGTAGCGGTGGAGAAGAACACTACCATCTTTTTTTCCGGCATTGATAAAGAGAAAGTTGGACAAATTGCGGCGAAGATTCGCGCGCTCAAAAAACCGGAACCCTACAAAGGAAAGGGCATTCATTATGCTGGAGAAGTGATTCGCAGGAAGATCGGAAAGAAAGCGGGGACAACCACCGCATAGCAAGAGAGCGACGAGCGATTAGAAAAAGAGAAAAATACTAATCGCCAATCGCTCATAACTAATCGCTAATTATTATGAATCCACGAAAAAAACTGAATCAAAAACGGATACGCCGCGCGCGGCGTTCCAGTGTAAGAATTTTTGGAACCTCCGATCGGCCACGACTTGTCGTGCATCGTACAAACCGCTTTATTTATGCGGAGCTTATTGATGACGCGAAGGGCCATACGCTTGCCGCTGCTTCAAATGTCGGGACAAAAAATGAAAAGAAAACGAAAGTTATGGCGGCGGAGACGGTGGGCGAAGCTATCGGCAAAAAAGCGATTTCCCAGGGAATCAAAAGGGCGGTTTTTGACCGTCGCTCCTACCGTTTTCACGGGCGTGTAAAAAGTTTGGCTGAAGGCGCGAAAAAAGCGGGACTTGTGATATGATGGTCATTAAGACAAATAAGCGATTAGCAAGAGAGCGATTAGCAGCGGCAGGTTTTTTAAAGGCTAATCACCAATCATTAATTACTAATCGCTCATAACTAATCGCTAAATTTATGTTGCGAAGAAACGAACGGCCAGCGCGAAAACCAAGCGAATTCAAAGAGCGCGTACTTGATATGCGGCGTGTTACGCGCGTGGTTGCCGGCGGTAAGCGGTTCCGGTTCCGGGCAACGGTGGTGGTTGGCGACGAGAAGGGAAGGATCGGCGTCGGTATTGCGAAGGGGCTCGACGTCCAACAAGCAGTTGGTAAGGCGAACCTTGATGCCAAAAAGAAAATGATCACCGTTGCACTGCACGATGGTCGAACGATTGCGCACGATGTTCTCGCAAAATACAGTGCTGCGGAAGTTTTAGTGAAACCTGCCGCAAAGGGGCACGGCCTCCGGGCGGGCGGCGCGGTCCGCGTGGTTCTCGCATTTGCCGGCATTAAGGATGCTACGGCAAAATGTCTCGGGAGAACTCCCAACAAGCTGACGAACGCCCTTGCGACCATTGAAGCATTGAAAAAATTGAAAGCATAACTACGATGAAACTGCATACTCTATCTTCTATCAGGGAGCGAAAATCCCAGCGCATCGGGCGCGGTGGCAAACGCGGCACGACCTCGGGCCGCGGACAAAAGGGACAGAAATCCCGCGCCGGGCATCGCATCCGTCCGGCGGAGCGAGACCTTATTTTGAAGCTTCCCAAGAAGCGCGGTTTTCGCAATAAGCCAAAAAAGGAAAGCGTAACTGTTTTTAACATTGGAGAGCTTTCTAAAAAATTAAAAACGTTTGCGAGTAAGGAACCTTTCGTGATCACGATCGATCTTTTGAAAACCGCAGGGCTTCTTGGCAAGAATTTTGCGGGGGAAGTAAAGATTTTGGGAGTCGGAGAGACCACGTTCCCTTGTTCCGCCGCCGCTGGCATGAAAGTTTCGAGAAGTGCAAAGGGGAAGATGGAGAAAATAAAGCGGTTAGAAAAATAAAAAATCTCATCGCCAATCGCTCGCAACTAATCGCCGATCACCATGAACCGCTTCTTCCAACTTTTCAAGGTTCCCGACCTCCGCAACAAGATCCTTATCGTTGCGGGGCTTTTGGTGGCATACCGGGTGCTTGCAGCAGTTCCGATTCCCGGCGTGGATGCACTCCGGCTCCAGAATTATTTCGGGTCCAGCCAGCTCTTTGGATTTTTAAGTTTTTTCTCCGGCGGCGGGCTTTCCAACTTGTCGCTCGTGATGCTCGGCGTCGGTCCCTATATTACCGCGACGATCATCATGCAGCTTCTCACGATTGTTTTTCCGCGCCTCAAAGAGATGTATTACGAAGAAGGCGCGCGCGGGCAGGCGAAGTTCAATCAATGGTCGCGGCTCATTACGGTACCATTAGGCTTGGTACAGGCCTACGGTTTTTTGACGCTCCTCATTTCGCAGGGTGTGATCGACCGTCCGGACCCCTTCAGTTTTATGCGCAATGTCATCGTGATCGCCTGCGGCTCTATGATCGCGCTCTGGCTCGGCGAACTTATCACGGAACAGAAAGTGGGAAACGGCATCTCGCTTATTATTCTCGCGGGAATTCTTGCACGCCTGCCGTCCGGCGTTGCCACGGCGCTTGCCACCTACGCGCCAAGCTTGATTGTCACCTATATCGGGTTTGCCGTTATAGCGGTGCTCCTTATCGCCGGCATCGTGTACCTGAACGAGGGCGAACGGAAAATTCCCGTTGCCTATGCGCGCCGCGTGCGCGGGAACAAACTGTACGGCGGGGCGCAGAGCTACCTGCCGCTCAAGGTGAACCAAGCCGGCATGATTCCGCTCATCTTTGCAATCTCGGTACTGCTCTTTCCACAATTTTTGGCGCAGGTCGTTACCATTTTCTCCGTGCCCTGGGGCTTGAAAGTCAACGCCTTTGCGACGGGATTTTTGGCGAATCAACTTGCCTACGGTATCGTATATTTCTTTCTCGTTTTTCTCTTCACCTATTTTTACACGGCGATCACGTTTAATCCGGAAGAAGTTGCGAAAAATCTCCAGCAGAGCGGTGGATTTGTTCCGGGAATCCGTCCTGGCGAGAATACTTCAAAGTTCTTTTCCGGAGTTATCAACCGGATAACGCTTTGGGGCGCGGTAGGATTGGGTCTCGTGGCAGTTCTTCCTATTGTGGTCCAAAAAATCACCGGCGTGGCGACCTTAACCATCAGCGGCACCGCCATTTTGATCGTGGTTGCCGTTGCGCTTGAAACGATGCGACAGGTGGATTCGCAGCTCACGATGAGGGAGTACGAGGGCCTCGAGTAGCCTCAAGCTCCCGCCCTCCGGAAGATCGGCGTCGTTTCCTCCGACAGGGAAACGCGCCTCTTCGCTCACCGCGGCAGGCAGTACCGATAGGAATCGGTATGCCTCAAGTCGCCGCGGTTCCGCGAGCTTCCGGAGCGCGGGAGCTCGCGGCCCGGTTTCTGTCATTCTGAGCAACGCGAAGAATCCCGTCTTTGTCATTCCGGCGATTGAAATCCAGTCAGTTTTCGCCCAGATGGAAAACCCCCTCGTATACGCTTCACGTTTGATATGTCAAGTATCCTGACATTAAGATGCTTGACATTCTGACACCAGTAGCATAAGCTTAAGCTATGGTTAGGGAATATGTAAAGCTTATTAAAACGCTCAGGACAAAGCGGGGGATTTCCCAGCTGGAACTGGCGAAGAAGCTCGGGATCTCGCGCCCGTCGTATATCGCCATCGAACAGGGAAAACGGGAACTGACCCTTTCGGAGGCGCAGAAACTCGCGGACATTTTTGGTTTTGATCTGGACGAAATGAAAAGCGGGCTTGTGCCTAATTACGAAAAATATAAGGAGATGATCCTTGCGTATCTGCGCCAAGCCGAGCGTGCGGATGACGGGAAATTACCCAAAACGAAACTTGCGAAGCTCCTGTACCTCGCTGATTTTGGATGGTTCTACCATCACTTGGAAAGTATGAGCGGAATGGCGTACCGAAAATTTCAATACGGTCCGGTTCCGGATGCGTATTTCCGTGCCATAGATGAACTTCAGGAAGAAGGAAAAATAAATGTGGGGTGCGCAGGTGATTCCACGCTCATATCGGAGAATCGGGGATCCCGACGACAGCCCTTAAAATCCCTAAATAAAAATGAACTTGCTTTTATCGCCGAGGTCGCTGGCAAATGGAAGAATAGGCGAACAAAAGAAATCGTTGATTTTACGCATAACCAGCTTCCGTATTTGGTTTCTCATGAAAATGAGATCGTTCCCTACGAAGCAATCACTCAAGAAAATCCCGGGGACGTTTATTGACCATGGCCGATTACGAGGTTGTCATTGAAAAATTTGCAGGACGCCGTTTTATAAAGAATTTTCGGAAAAAATATAAAGCGGCATGGGAAACGACCGAGCAAGCGCTCTTGCAAGAATTTCGAGTTTTCGATGTTCTTTTTTTGAAAAGTATCGCAGAGACGATCGTCGATCGCGAGGGGATAAAAATTTGCAAAACCGAATTTAAGATTTCCGGTAGCCGCGAGTCGCGCCATGGATCGGGCAATCGGTGCATTGTGGCGATTCATAAAGACAAAAACCTGCTTCGCGTCCTCTTGGTTTATCATAAAAATGATCTTGGCCATGGCAATGAGACGGCGACCTGGAGGCAGATAATAAAAGAAAATTATCCCGAATATAGAAATATTTTAACGGGGTAGGCATGTCTTGATTTTTTTCCAAATATTAAAAATTCATTAAATCTTATTTGACACCGGGTTTGGGGGCGGTAGGATTGAGGGGAAAGCGAGGTCCGTATAACCGTGGACAAAAATCTCTTGTTTGGTGCAAAAACGACCATTCTCAGATGGCCGTTTTTGTATTTGAGTTCTTTTAGAATTTTTTAATCTCTTGTTTTGCATCATGACTATGCCCGTCATATGGGTCGGTCGTTCAACATGGTCAGGATCTTGCTTTTACCAAACAAGAGATGCGGGTTCGAGCCCCGCAGGGTTCACGACGGGCACAAAAATTTTGCAAGAATATTTCCGGGGTGTTACAATGGAGTTCTCAATGGATTTTGACGCTATTATTTTTATCGGGCCGCAGGGATCGGGGAAGGGAACCCAGGCAAAGCTTTTCGCCGGGAAGCTTGATTTTTTTTATTTAGGGACAGGAGCGATGCTTCGCGAGATCGCAACCCATGACGATGCCCTCGGCAAAAAAGTTGGAAGAATCATTAATCAGGGAAAAATGTTGGATAATGCGGCTATTTTGGGAATTGTGGAGCGAGAAATCGCCGCAACCCCGCGAAAAAGGGGAATTATTTTTGACGGTGTGCCGCGACGACTGGCGCAGGCGGAATATCTCATGAAATTTTTAAAATCTATGGGCAGGGTTAATATAGCGACCATTTACCTTTCCTTACCATACGACGAATCAATGAGCCGTCTCATGAAACGGGCGAAAATTGAAGGCCGGAAAGACGATACCCGCGAGCGGATAGAGGTTCGCCTTGGGGAATACCGGCGTGAAACGGTTCCGATGCTTGATTATTTGAGAAAGACGACGCGATTTTTTGAAATTGACGGAATGCCGCCGCCGGATGAAGTTACGCGGAACATCAGTGCCGCACTGGGGACATGAAAAAGCACATCATTACTATCGCAGGCGCTCCTGGTAGCGGAAAATCAAGTACCGTGGCGGGGGTCGCCCGCCTTCTCGGATATGAGCATTTTTCTTCCGGTGATCTCTTCAGGAAAATGGCTGCGGAGCGGGGCATGTCGATCGAAGAAATCAATTTCGCTGCCGAAACGCAGAAGGAAATTGATCGCGGCGTTGATGAGTTTCTCCTTCGTTTAGGGAAAGAACGGGACAATTTTGTGGTTGATTCACGAACCGCATTCCATTGGATGCCGGAATCGTTCAAGATTTTTCTCCGGTTGGATCCGCACATCGCGGCCGAGCGTATATTCGCTCAAATTCAGAACGGCGAACGAGCGAGCCAGTCCGCTTCGTCCCTCAATCAGCTGTTTGATGATACGCTGAAAAGGATAGCGAGCGAGAAAAAGCGTTTTTGGGATTTATATCATATCGACTTCACCGACACAAAAAATTATGATGTGATCATCGACACCGGAGTGAACGATCTTCGAAAAGTCATTGAGATGGCGGTCAATGCGTATCATGTTTGGCTTGTGGCTCCTGAATCCCGAATATGATTATTAAAACACCAGCGGAAATAGATATTATGACGGAAGGCGGCAAGCGCCTCGCTGCGGTTTTGCGTGAGCTCGAAGCGAACATCCGGAGAGGGATGACCACAAAAGAAATCGACAGAATGGCCTACGCCCTTATCACGAGCACCGGCGACAAGCCGTCCTTCCTGAATTATCAGCCGGAGGGAGCGCGTAGGCCGTATCCTGCAACAATCTGTGTTTCCTTGAATGATGTCGTGGTGCACGGCACGCCATCGGAACGTACGATGATTCACGACGGCGACCTGGTGAAACTGGATCTCGGGCTCATCCACCGCGGATTTCATCTGGATGCGGCGCGCACCGTTATGGTGGGAAATATCTTGCCGGAGGTGAAACGCCTTGTCGCCATGACGCGGCGCGCGCTTGACGCTGGCGTTCGGGAAGCACGTCCGGGCCATACCATGGGCGATATAGGGAACGCTATTCAAACCGTTGCCGAGGAAGCCGGTTTCTCCGTGGCGCAGGGACTCACCGGCCATGGCATAGGGAGATCGCTCCACGAAGATCCCGTGGTATTCAATTTTGGGCGGCGCGGAAAGGGAATAAAGATAGAAGAAGGAATGGTGATTGCAATTGAACCTATGCTTAACCTTGGCGCTCCGGCGGTCAAACAATTGAGAAACGACAGCTATGCGACGCGTGACGGATCGCTCTCGGCGCATTTCGAAAACACCGTAGCTATAACAAAAGAAGGACCGCGGGTGCTCACGGAAGAATAAGAGGCGCTCGGGCTTCATTGTGGGAACCCGCTCCGGCCGCGGAATATCATATTCGCTCCGTTGAAATTTGCCGACGAAATTCCGTGCACGTCGCAGACTCCGGCCGGAATGATTCGTGAACGGCCAAATTTCAACCTTGCTCATTGATATGCTCGCGGCCCGCGCTTAGGTTCTCACAACAAAGCCCGAGCGCCCTTTGCTAAATTGAAAATTGTAAATTATTATTAGCGATATGTATCTCTCCGTTATCATTCCGGCCTACAACGAAGCAGAACGGATTTCGAAGACGCTTCTTGCCGTAGACGCATACTTGAGCAAGGTGAGGTATCCCTACGAGATACTCGTCGTGAATGACGGCTCATGCGACGCCACGGCCGAAGTTGTTTTAAAGCTGGCGAAGATCGTAAAAAATCTGAAGCTTGTCGACGTGAAAGAAAATCGCGGCAAGGGGAGCGTCGTGCGCGACGGTATGCTTGGGGCGAAAGGGGACATACGGCTGTTCATGGATGCCGATAACTCAACCTCGGTGGATCAGGTTGAAAATATGTTGTCATTTATCAAAAAAGGGTACGACGTGGTGATCGGTTCCCGCGCGGTCAAGGGCGCGAAACTTGAGCCGCCGGAACCGCCGTACCGCGCATTCATCGGGAAGGCATTGAACCTCGTGGTGCAGGTGCTGTTACTCCCAGGAATATGGGACACCCAATGTGGATTCAAAGCATATACCGCCAAGGCTGCCGAAGAAATATTCGGCGTTTCTAAAATATCCACATGGGGATTCGACGTGGAAACACTCGCGCTCGCCAAGAAATTTGGCTATCGGACCAAGGAAGTGCCCGTGCGCTGGGTAAATGACACGCGGTCTCACGTCAAGTTTTCAGGGGGCTTGCAATTTTTGTGGGATATCGCTAGGATTCGCTGGTGGCTTTGGACGGGCGCCTACGCGACGCTCGTTACGGAAGCGTTTCATTAGAGAGGAAACCTTCGAAGTTCACCAATTTGCGCATTACTATTAATCCCCGCCAAACGCGCGGGATATCATTATATGAACGGCAAACAATATCTTTCTAAAGAACGGTTCGATGAGCTCGCTGCTGAACTGGCGGAACTCAAGACGACGAAACGCATCGGGATCGCCGAACGCTTGAAGAACGCAAAAGAATATGGCGATCTTTCTGAAAATTCAGAATATGCCGAAGCGCGGGAAGAACAAGCGGCGGTGGAGATGCGCATCGCCGAGCTGGAAGACCTTCTGAAGAACGTTGAGATTGTGCATAAGACTAAGGGCAACGACACCGTGAAGGTCGGTTCGGTTATTGTTGTAAAAAAAGGAGATAAAGAAATGGCGTATACGATCGTGGGTTCGTACGAAGCCGATCCCATGGCGGGAAAGATTTCTGATGAATCACCGCTCGGCAGGGCGTTTATGGAAAAGAGGGTAGGCGATACCGTGAACGTCGCTGCTCCCGCGGGTATGGTGACGTATGAGATAATAAAGATAGAGTAGCCGCCTCCCTCGCCATCGCCATGGTCGCCCAAAAAGATCGTTTTCGGCATGGTTGAGTATTTTTGTGGTATCATTAAAAAATGCTTGAGGACATCGTAAAAGAACGGCGGAAGAAGCTGGATGCGATCCGTGCAGCGGGAATCAATCCGTATCCGTCGTGCGTCGCTCGTTCATTTGATATCGCGCACGCGATTGAAAATTTTGAAACTTTTACAAAATCGGCGAAGAAGGTATCGCTCGCAGGGCGGGTCAAGAATCTACGTGATCAAGGGAAAATTATATTTGCGGATATCGTAGATGAGACCGGCAAAATTCAGCTGGTGCTTAAGGAGGAAAACATGAATGACCTCGAATTTTGGCGCTCCGTGGTGGATCTCGGCGACTTTATTTCGGCGACTGGATCGCTTTTTGCAACCCGGCGCGGGGAAAAAAGTTTGGAGGTAACTGCCATACAGATGGCATCGAAGAGTTTGCTGCCGCTTCCGGACAAGTGGGCCGGGCTCGAAGATGAAGACGTGCGCTTCAGGAAACGCTACCTTGATCTCGTGGTCGGAGCGGAACTCCGCGATCTTTTCAGAAAAAAAATGATTTTTTGGGACACGTTCCGTGCGTGCCTCACGAGGGAAGGATTTTTGGAAGTAGAACTGCCGGTTATGGAAAATGTGCCAGGCGGAGCGGAAGCGGAGCCCTTCACGACGCACCATAACGCGCTCTCAACTGATTTTTATTTGCGCATCTCGCTTGAACTGCCGCTCAAAAAACTTTTGGTCGGAGGTTTTGACAAGATTTTTGAGATCGGGCGCATTTTCCGGAATGAAGGCATCGACCGCGAACACCTGCAGGATTATACCCAGATCGAATTTTATTGGGCATACCACGACTACAACGACGTGATGGCGCTCGTGGAAAAGATCTATAAAGAAGTCATCCGGAAAACATGCGGCAGCATGGCGACCGTGCGGGACGGAAAAGAGATCGACTGGTCCAAGAAATGGGAAAAGATCGATTATGCCGCGATCTTTAAAAAAGAAAATCAAGGACTGGATCCGGTTTCGGCGGACCGGGAGAAACTTTTTTTGCGCGCGAAAGATCTGAACCTCGCGCCGGAGAAAAATGCCGGCCGCGGCCGCCTCATCGATCTCATCTATAAGAAAACAGTGCGGCCAAAACTCTTTGAACCCTGTTTTTTGGTGGATCCGCCGGTTGCGATTGAACCATTGGCCAAGCGCAAATCGGACAACCCCGATGTCGTGGAACGATTCCAAATTGTCGCGGCGGGCACCGAACTCGGCAAGGGGTTCTCGGAACTGAATGATCCCCAGGATCAGCGCGCGCGATTTGAAGAACAAATGAAGCTCCGCGCGGCGGGGGACAAGGAGGCCCAGCGGCTTGATGAAGATTTTTTGGAGGCGCTCGAATACGGCATGCCGCCTGCGGGAGGCTTCGGCGTTTCCGAGCGTCTCTTTGCCGTCCTCATGGACCGCCCTATCCGCGAGACCGTTTTCTTTCCGCTGATGCGGCCGAAGAAATAGGACGTGCGCACGGTATGAATTTCGCTTCAGGCAAGATTAAAAAATAATTAAATCTAATTTGACTTCTGTTTTGTAGAAGCTATCATTTAGGCAAGGTGATGGTCCGTATGAACGCGGGCCAGGAATCTCCACTTGTTACATAAGGCGACCACGAAAGTGGTCGTTTTATGTTTTATATTTTTTTAATGTCGAAATTATTACGATGGCTTGGTGCCGTGAATTTGAGCCCGTAGTTCATTTGGTAAGAACATCACCTTTAACAAGTGGGGATGCGGGTTCGATTCCCGCCGGGTCCACGGCACACCGAAGCAAGAGGCGATAAAGAAAGCACGGGTTCTCGTCGCCACGAGGACGAAAAGATTGGAATAAACTATTCCAATCTTTTCGCTTTCTCGCAGATCATCTTCATCTCCCCGTCGCGCTCGGACATTCTGCCCTCTACCACGATGGGGGCGTTTTCTTTCCAAACCGACGCCGTTTTTTCGAGGACGCTGTTGAAAACCACCACTTCCAGATTCTGTTGGGCAAGATCCTCGATGGTGGCAAAGATCATCGGCTGGCCGTTCTTCGTAATGATTTTTCGCAGTTTAGAAACGATGCCCGCGGTGCGCACCATGGCAGAGCTGTTTTTCTTTACTATGAGGTCGGCGATCGGCTTCGCTTTGTAATATGCGATCATGTCGGCATGCGCTTTCAAGGGATGGTCAGAAAGATAAAATCCAATAAGTTCTTTTTCCCAGGTAAGTTTTTCGGTTGGCGTTGCGGGCGGTGCCGGTTTGAGCCTCAGGGTCGGTGCGGAGATCGCATTGCCGAAGAGAGAGTCCGTTTGCAAGCCGTTGTCTTTTTTCATGGCGTTCGCGAATCTCAAGATGTCATCCATGTTTGCGAGTGCTTGATTGCGTTCCATGCCCAAAGAATCGAAGGCACCGCTTTTGACCAAGCTTTCGAGAGATTTTTTATTGATGTCCTTGTGCTGGATGCGCGTGAGAAATTCCTCGAAATTTTGGAATGGCCCGCCCCGCGTACGCGCCTCGATGATCGCTTTCGTAACTTCTGAACCGACGTTCTTGATGGCCAAAAGCCCGAACCGAATCAGGGAACCTTCCGGCGCGAACGTGACAAAGCTCTTGTTCACGTCGGGAGGCAAAATATCAATACCGGCTTGCTTGGCCTCCTGAACAAGGAAAGAAATGCGCTCGATGTCGCTCAGTTCTGAATCCAAGAGCGCCGCCATGAATTCTTCCGGATAGTGGGCTTTCAGATAGGCCGTCTGGTAGCCGATGAGGGCATAGCACGCTGCATGGCTCTTATTAAAGCCATACCGCGCAAACGACGGGAACAGTTCCCAGATCTGTTTTGCGGTCCGCTCCGGAATGCCGTTTGCCATCATGCCGCCAATGAGTTTTGCTTCCTGCTCCTCAAGAAGCGATTTGATCTTTTTTCCGATTGCTTTGCGCAAGATATCGGCTTCGGGGAGGGTGTAGCCGCCGAGATCGCGCGCAATCTGCATCATTTGTTCCTGATAGACACCCACGCCGTAGGTATTTTTAAGGATGGGCTCCAATTTCGGATGAAGATAGATGATCCGTTCTTTGCCGTTTTTACGGTTGATGAAGCGCGGCACCTCGCCAGCCTCAAGCGGCCCTGGCCGGTAGAGCGCCACCATAGCAATGATGTCTTCAAACACGGTCGGTTTGAGTTCTTTCAAATAGCGCCGCATGCCCGCCCCTTCCAGTTGGAAGATACCGGTTGTCTCGCCGTGCTGCAAAAGATCATATGTTTTTTTGTCGTCGAGCGGGATCAGGTCGATATTGATCGTGACCCCGTGCAGTTCTCGGACCAGGCGGATGGTTTCTTCAATGATAGTGAGATTCTTAAGACCGAGAAAATCAATTTTGAGGAGCCCCAAATCTTCCACGGCATGCATTTCAAACTGTGTAATGACAATGTCTTTTTCTTGCGGCGCGAGCTGGAGCGGCACTTGTTCAATGAGCGGATCCTTCGCGATCACGGTGCCGCACGCATGCACGGATGCATGGCGCGCGACGCCCTCGAGATGGCGCGCGGTGTCGATCAGTTTTTTAGCGTCAGCATTCGAATCGTAGAGCGCCTTGAATTCAACGACATTTTTGAGGCATTCGTCGAGCCAACCTTCTTTCATGCCCTGCATCGGATTAAACGGGATAAGCTTCGCGATTTGGTCGCAGAATGCGTAGGAATATCCCATGGCACGGCCGGCATCACGGATCGCGGCGCGCGCCGCCATGGTTCCAAAGGTGATGATCCGCGCCACGCGATCCTCGCCATATTTCTCGCGTGCGTAGGCCAGAACCTCGTCGCGCCGCACATCGGAAAAATCGATGTCCACGTCCGGCATCTGGATCCGTTCGGGATTCAGAAACCGCTCAAAAAGGAGATTGTAGGCAAGAGGATTGATCTCGGTGATACCGAGTACGTAGGACACCAAACTGCCTGCCGCCGAACCACGGCCCGGACCGACCGCGATGCCGTGGATCTTCGCCCAATGGATGAGGTCCTGTACGATAAGAAAATAATCCGCGAAACCGGTTTTCTCAATAACACCGATCTCATATGCCAGCCGCTTGCGGACTTCGGGGGTTGCCGTAGGTGGGGGAAAGCGCGTAGGGAGCTGTTCTTCAATAAGTTCGCGGAGATATGCGTTCGCTGTTTTGCCATTCGGTTTTGGAAATTCCGGAAGCAGCACCTTGCCGAGTTCCAGTTCCACATTGCATCGCGCAGCGATCGTCGCCGTCTCCGCAATCGCTTCGGGAAGATGAGCGAATTTTTCCGCCATCGCTTGCGGAGAAAGCACGGAAAAATCATCTTCCTTCATGCTCATGCGATCGTCGTCGGAGAGCCGGTTGCCGGTTTGCACCGCGAGGAGTACGTCATGATATTCAGCATCTTCCGAATGAACATAGTGGCTGTCCTGCGTGGCTACGAGCGGGATGCCGGTTTCGCGCGAAAGTTTCATGAGATCGGGCTCTATCTTCTCAGATTCGGAAATGTGCGGATGTTTTTGGATTTCCAGAAAATAATTTCCTTTGCCGAAAATATTTTCGTATTCTGCGGCGATCATTTTCGCTTCGTGAAACCTGCCGCCGAGAAGCGCTTGCCCGATTTCACCGCCGAGGCATGCCGAGAGCGCGATAATTCCCTCGTGATGTTCGCGGAGCAGGTCCTTGTCCACGCGCGGGCGGTAATAAAATCCTTCAAGGTGCGCCTTGGTCACGAGGTAGACCAAATTCTTCCAGCCAACGTTATTTTCCGCGAGGAGAATCAAGTGATAGTAGCGTTCGGTGCCTTCTTTGGAAAAACGATCGCGCGGCGCAACATAGGTTTCAACGCCGAGAATAGGTTTTATGCCCGCCTTCTTTGCCGCTTTATAAAATTCCACCGCGCCGTAGAGCGCGCCATGATCAGTGAGAGCGATCGCCCCCATACCCAATTCTTTGGTTCTTTTTATGAGGTCGGGGATTTTGGCAAGGCCGTCAAGCAGGGAATAGTGGGAGTGAACGTGGAGATGGGTGAACTTCGGCATAGAGTTGCCATTATTATAGATACGTTTTGCCCGAAAATCCATCTTGAAATTAGATGCGTTTTCTGTCATTCTAGAATCCGTAACGGACGCCGGGGTAGCTCAATGGCAGAGCGACGCTTTTGTAAAGCGAAGACTGGAGGTTCGAGTCCTCTCCCCGGCTCAACCGATGGGATAATAATACTATAGCCATATACCATATTATGGTATACTGGTTCTGATGAGGAAATGCGCAAATTGCAAACGTGAACTTGCTTATCGTCATCAGATTAAATTTTGCTCGAATAAGTGCCAGTTTCAGCATCAACATAAAAAGTGGATAGCAGCGTGGAGGGGCGGGAAGGTGAGCGGCAACAACGGGATAGTTACAAAGACCATTTCCCCCATCTTAAAAAATATTTACTAAAGAAATTTGGAAATCGATGTTCGGAGTGTGGCTGGGCTAAAAAACATCCCATAACGGGTGTCATTCCATTAGAGGTCGATCACGTAGATGGAAACGCAGAAAACAACATAGAGTCTCACTTGCGTTTGCTTTGCCCAAATTGCCACGCACTTACGCCATTTTATAAAAATCTTAATAAGGGGAATGGCAGGAAATGGAGGATGAATAAATACATTAAGAATAAGAACTAATATCTATGGAAAAAAAGAGGGGCATTGTCGTTGTCGTTTTGATCGTCATCGTGATTGCCGCGGCCATTGCGGTTCTCGGGGCGCATCACAAAGGGAGTGTCGCGACACCGACGCAGGCGTCGCCCACCATGGTCGCCACAACCTCCGTTCCGACATCGAGCAACGCCGCCGCGCCCGCGACATCTTCTTCGCCGGAAAATCCGGGAGTTTCAATTTCCATTCAACGGTCGTATGCCGGCGCTTCATTTTCATTCAACTATCCCGCGTCATGGAGCATTCTCGCGGCGGCGCCGTTCTCGCTTATAAATTTCGATGAAAAAAATTTTGCGGCCGGCGTCCTGCCGCCCGGCGGCGCTGAGATTGATATCGCAACGACGACTCTGTACGGCAATCTTGATGCCATTACGGGAACGGAACTCATGGGCGCAACATTTCTTTCGACGAGCACCGTTACGGTAGGCGGAACTTCCTGCATGGAGGCGAGGTATCATGAGACATATGCCGGCGGCGTTCAGATGGCGAACACCGCACTTTATTGCGGCCATGGCACTGAACTTTGGAAGATATATCTTGTCTATCGCGTGGACGACCAAGCCGCGGCAATCCATCTCGCCGACTTCGAGAGTGTGTTGCGTTCAATGCGATTTTCCCCGTAACCGGTATGTTACAATAAAGAGGTCATGAAAAAAGGCTTTACCCTCATCGAGCTTTTGGTGGCGACCGCTATTTTTACGCTCGTGGTGATCGCCTTTATCGGCATCTTTGTCATGGTCGCCGGCATGCAGACGCGCCAGACCTCGGCGGCCGCCGTAAACGAGGAAAGCCAGTTTCTTCTCCAAAAGATCCAATACTACATCGAACTTTCCAGTTTTGTCTCAACGACCCAGGATCTTGCAGTTGGAACGCTCATACTTCGCATGCCGTCGTCAACGATCGATCCAACGGTGATTAGTTTGTCAGGTGGAACAGTATATCTCCAGCAGGCCGGCGGCACACTCCAACCGTTGACCTCGAATAAAGTGGTCGCTTCAGGCCTTTCATTCACACGCCGTTCGAACGCGCCCGGGCACGATGCAGTAAATGTCTCCTTCACGATTTCCTATAACACATCGAACATAAAACAAGCATTCGTGCAGGCGCTTCAGACTTCAGTTGCGCGCGTATCGGCGGCGACCTTTGATTCCGGTGTCTATCCGTCGGTTTCCGGAAACGGGGCTCTCGGATCCCAAAGCCAGGCATGGACCTCGCTGAACAACATTATTAATTTCAATGGTACCAATGTCGGTATCGGCCCGAACTTTGCGAGTGCCCAGGAACAATTGGACGTGAACGGCGGCGCACGTTTAGTCCCGCAGTCCAGCGGACAACCTACCTGCGTATCGGGCATTCGAGGAACGCTCTGGCTCGTCTCAGGTGGCGCGGGCAAAGATTCCCTCCAGCTCTGCGCACAGAACGCTTCCGGCACGCCCGCATGGCAGACGATTTATTAAATTTATCTTAAATTATCGAGGCCGGGCCTCGATAATTTTCCCCAGATTGATATAATAATAACCATGGAACCGATTGACAAAAAGAGAATTATCCTTATCGCTGCCGTGGTCGTTGTGATCGTGGCGGTGGTTGTGGCCTTTGTTGTAGTGGGCGGAAAACAGATAAATGGTCCAGGTGGAGCGGGTGGTCATTCTGAGACTGCAAACAGTAAACCTTCTTCGGCGTCTGCCACCCGTTTACTGGCACCGACGAATGTTGTCGTCCCCGAAGCAGGAGCACAAAATATTTCTTCAAGCGTTGCGGTACCGAAAGTGGAATCGGCGGCGGCTTCGGGCGCGGACGCGAAGTACAGAAGTTTTAACATCATCGTTGAAAACGGTCAGTTTATGCCGTCAACGATTGCCGTAAATCAAGGTGACACGGTAAATTTGCAGATCGGCGCCGTGGGAGGCGATTACGATTTCACCCAGCCGGATTATGGCCTCCGCGTTCCCCTGCCGAACGGCAAAAACAAGACGTTTCAATTTGCCGCAACGGCGGCCGGCAAGTTCGTTTTCTATTGTTCCTCGTGCGGCGGTCCCGCGAAAGGTCCGGTGGGATATTTAATCGTGGCGGCGAAATAAAGAAAAAAATGCTATAATAAAAAACAATGATCATCCGGAAATCCAAACTCAATTTTGCTCTTTTCGCCATCGTGGTTCTTGTGGTGGCGGGCATCGGTATTTTTCAGGTTTTTGCCGCGCCGACAAACTCGCCGGGTGTTGGATCTGGCGCGATCGGCGTTGATTCGTCCAATAATATCAGCGTGGGAAGTTCAACCGCCGGACCGAACGGTATAGCGCGGCTCGTGATCTTCGCCTCGTCTACGGGCGCCACCGATTATTCTTTGAAAGTGCTCCAGCCGAACGGCAGCACGCCGATCTTTGTTGTAGCAAATAACGGCAATGCGTCAACCACGGGAACCTTCACTGCGAATTCTTTGCTCGGTGCTCTGAACGGCATTCTCTCTGCCGGCAATGTATCTGGCGGTGTCTTTGCCGCCAACGCGGTCGCCACGTCCAGCCCCTTTGCATTTCCGAATAATCTCGGCGTAAATACTACGACCCAGGTCGGCCTGCCCCAGCCACTCTCCGTTTACGGCGGAGGATATTTCAGCGGCAGCGTTGGCGTTGGCACCACGACGCCTGGCTACGAACTTGATGTTGCAAGCAATGGCGCAACAACGGCGCGGTTTGGGACCGCAGGCAGCGATACCGTGGTCATCGGCGGCGGCTCGGGAAAAATCACGGTCGGCACGGTGGACCCGGTCTACAGCATCAATGGCGACAAGTTTGCAACGTATGGTCCGGAAATGACGGGAATTAAAGTGGAAACGACGGGAGTTCTTGATCTAGACCAAGCGGCGAATGGCGAATGGCAGAAAACGATTGATTTTGGCTCAGTTCCAAAAGGCAGCGACCTCTGGCTCTTTGCCCAAACGACGAATTTATCGAGGCCCGGCCTCGATAAATTGGTGGCACTTCTTACGCCTTCGTTTGATGGTCGCGTGTGGTACGAAAAAGACGCCGCAAACAATCGGCTTACGATTTATGCTGTTCCTTCCAGCAACCAGCAACCAGCAACCAGTTACCAGATTTCCTATCGTTTCACTGCCCCTCGCTTTGACTGGCAGGAGTGGCCCAATACATCAAGCGACGCCTCGCCGGGGTTTATCCTCAATAATTGATTTTATAACCCGTGATCAGGAAATATATCATCGCGGAAATTATAGCTGTTTTGCTTATTGCGGGCATTGCGGCGGCGCTCTACCGGAACAAGGGCAACGTGCTCTCCGGGTCCGTTTCGAATGTTCCCGGGGGCGCGCCAGAAACGGTTGTGTTTTCGGGCAATGCGATCGCGGGACGGGCCGTTACCTCAACCTGGTTCCATTATGCAACGAGCTATGACTTTGCCAAATATGAAAGCTACACATTCGGCTATTCAATGGACCTTGCCGTAGAAACCGATGAGATTTGGAATGCCGGCGGCGGAAATCGGCACGTTGTGATCCTCGCATTAAAAAATGCGAGCGGCACAAACGCCTCAACCATGAGCGATACCATTGAGATCAACGTCCACAAGGGGATACTCACCTGTTCTTTCTATGCGAAATGCAGAATCATCTCCGGCATCACGATCGGGACGAATGCATCGGATGCCGCGTTTTTAAAGCTTTTTGACGAGACCGCCGCGTCATTCAAGGTCTGGCCGTCGCAGCCGCCACCCGGCACCCCAAGATTTTCCCCTCCTCTCTGAGATGACTAATAATAAATTTATAATTGCTATCCTCATTGTCATCATCGTGGCCGCGGCTGCCGCAGCCGTCCTTATGGGTCGCCCTTCATCCTTACCGCCGCTCACGACTGCTTTTCCAAAAGACGAAAATCATTTCACCGTGAGCAGCGGCAGAACGACCGGCCCGCAGTTGCGTGAAGGATATGTGGATTCTTTTTATCCTGCGGCGCCGGGAGATATGCAGACCCTGAGCATAAAGGCAACGGACAACACGCCCATTATTTCCATGCAGGTTACGCTCCAAACCGATTACAAACAAGCCACTTATCCGCTCGCGCTCACCGAAGGCGAAGCGACCAACGGCCTATGGAAAGGTTCCTGGAAGGTTTCGGATACGCATAAGAATGTTTATGATATAATCATATATGCCCGGGATAAATTCAGTTCGTCCTCGGTGCAGATAACGCTTAAATGAAAAATTTTGCCTCAAAAATCGGTTTTTCTTTGAAAATAGTTTTAGTGTTCGCATTTGCCGCGGCGGTTTCCGGTTTTTTAAATCCGCCATCGGCTATGGCCGTCAGTTGCCCTAGTTCTATTTCTTCAACGATTGCTATTGCGACGAGCTGTGATTTCCCCGCCACGACCGACGGTGTCGATGCCGGTATCAACGTGAACTCCGGGACTTTGACCATTGAATCCGGCCAAACCATCGCCTTTAACACAAGCTCATCGGTTACTATTGCTAGTGGTGCGTCCATTGTGATAGTGGGCACCGGCCAATTAGTGAAGTCCAATTTGTGGATGTTGTCCACTATAGTAAATTGTTGGCCGGATTCTACATCAACCGTTGTTTCATCAATAAATTCTCCGGGTTCTGGTTATGTGAGGCTGAAGACCATGTGTTCCCGAGTGGTGGGCACCGTTCCTGGCGCTCCCACTGTCGGCACGGCGACCGCGAGCGATGGTTCCGTCTCGGTTGCGTTTACCGCTCCCGGGTCGAGTGGCGGCCCCGCCATCACGGGCTATACCGCGGTTTCTTCTCCCAGCGGCCTCACGGGCACTTGTGCCTCGAGTCCCTGCACCGTCTCTGGTCTCACGAACGGCACTGCTTACACTTTCACGGTTTATGCGACGAACGGTTACGGCAATGGCCCTTCCTCCGGCGCGAGCAATTCGGCCACCCCAGCCACTACTCCTGGGGCGCCTACGATCGGCACGGCGACGAATCCGGACGCTTATATCCATGTAGCCTTTACTGCTCCTTCTTCGGACGGCGGCTCTGCTATCACGAGCTACACCGCGGTTTCTTCTCCGGGCGGGCTGACTTTCAGCGGCTCCGGAAGCCCGATTCTGGCTCCTTATTATGCTTTGGGTCCTTATACTAACCCTGAAGGGAGCACGCCGTTATACACTTGGACCGTCTATGCGACGAACTCCGTCGGCAACGGGCCGTCTTCCGCGGCAAGCAACGGTACGTTTCTCGCATATGCAGATTTTTATACCGTTAACCCCTCTTATGGCGGAGCAATTATATGGCAGGGTAATCATACAGTTCAGCTTGGCTGGAGTGCACTCTCCGGCTATTCCGGCAGCTCTCCGATAACGGCTTTTAATATTTACCGTCAATACGGTTTCCCTTCCCCGATCCTAATATGTAGCACCCCTGGCTTGTCTTATTGTAACGATACGAGCGCCAACTACGATACTACGTATACTTACTCCACTACAGCCACCAATGGAGTTGGTGAAGGTCCTTCCAATGCGGGAGGAATTATCACGACCGGTTCTCCCACGCCGAGCTTCTCCGGCCCGTCATCCATACCGGGAGATGGTGTTACCACGGGCACCTATTCAGTGAGCAACGCATCCGCGAATCAGAATGTAGAATTATATTACCAGGCCCCGAGCGGTGGCTCGTATGTCGATGGCGGCTCAATGTGCACGACGAATTCTGGAGGAGCTTATAACACCGGTTCGTGCAGCCACGTGTACGGCCCATGGAACAGCAGCTCATTGGGGACTTGGCATCTGTACGTCGTAGTTAATGGAGTTCAATCTAATGTGATAAGTTTGACTATTACTTAATTATTATCGGGAGAAATTATCGAGGCCCGGCCTCGATAATTTCCGGCACAGTCCCACGCTTGTCCTCTCGATACGTCAGCCAGGCATTGACCGACGATTTAACGCCCTCACCTCCGCCCATCATTTCTATGATGAAATCACGATTAGTAATCAATGGAAAATTATTAATTCCAATATAATCAAGAAAACTGCTCCATCGATACTTCTCCAGATACTCCATAGCTCTCGAGGCCGGGCCTCGATAATTTGGGATCAAGTCGATTGGGTTAGTGTGAATATAACCCACGAGATTGCCCATATAATCGTCGGTATCAATATGAGTTACTTTAAATCTGCCCTGAAATAATGATCCAACCCGATCATATTTCTTATTGAAATATACGGCATAACCCGTACCCAACTTTTGCATAAACTTCATAATGCCATCTTCCACGACTTGTCGCAATACTAAGTGATAGTGATTTGGCATAAGAACAAAAGCGAGAATTTCTACAAGTATTTCCCTGGTTGCTTTCTGACATTGTTTACCAGGATTGCGCCGGGAAGAATATTGCGAATTAAACGTAGCGTTCCTATCGTTTAATTCATAAAAATCATTGACCATCCGAAAGTAATCAGATATTTCAATGAAAATCTCTCTTTTTTCAACGCCACGATTGTAAACGTGGTAAATCTCACCATTGGTAAACGTTAATTTTCTGGCGCTCATAATTGACGGACATTATCGAGGTCCGGCCTCGATAATAATGTCGATGACAATTATGACAAAATTGACATTAAAAAATTCTAAAGAAACATATCAGGGCCGGGCCTTGATATTATTGATATTATTCGCGATGAAGGGTCCTTTCAAAAGACACGAGTTTCGCTTTTAAGAGAGGAGCGCGTGTGAGTTTTGGATCATGTTGCAATGCTTCGGCGGCCGCTTCGCGGCTGGTTTTCACGAGTGCGGGATTGCGAAGCGCTTCAAGCGTCGCGTCCGAGAATCCGCTTTGTGCCTCACCGAAGAACTCTCCGGGACCGCGGAGTTTGAGATCTTCTTCGGCCAGTTCAAAACCGTTCTTCGCCTTGAGGATCGCCTGCAAGCGTGCTTTTGCTCTATCTCCCACGAGTTCGGTCATGAGAAAACAATATGATTGGTGTTCGCCGCGGCCGATGCGGCCCCGGAACTGGTAGAGCTGGGCCAAACCGAACCGGTCGGCGCCTTCAATGATCATGATCGCCGCGTTCGGCACGTCCACGCCAACTTCAACGACAGACGTCGCGATGAGGATGTCGGTACGTTTATCCTCCGTAGCTTTAGCAAAGGAGGACATGACCGACTCTTTTTCCTTCGGTTTCATTCTCCCATGGAGCATGGTGATATGAAGATCGGGAAAAATCTTCTTTGAAAGTTTTTCATATTCTTCTTTGACCGATTTGAGTTCAAGCGTTAAAGCGGAAAATTTTTTATTGTCATTTCCGTGAAAGCGGGAATCCAGGTTTCGTTTGGCATCTCCCTGGATTCCGGCGTTCGCCGGAATGACAGAAGAGGCGGGGTCAACAGAAGTCGGTTCGATGAGCGGACAGATGACGAATGCTTGCCGTCCGCGCTTGATTTCGCCACGTATGAACTCATAGGTTGCTTGGCGCAGAAGAGGAGTCACGATTTTGGTGATGATCGGTTTTCGTCCGGCAGGCAGTTCGGTGATGAGCGAGATATCAAGGTCGCCGAAAATAGTCATCATTAAGGTGCGGGGGATCGGCGTGGCCGACATAGAGAGAAAGTGCGGAACAAGCGCGGGCTCGCGTGAGCCCTCTTTCGTTTGTTTTCGTCCGCGAATGAGGGCCTTGCGCTGGCCAACGCCGAAGCGATGCTGTTCGTCGATCACCACAAGACCCAGATTATGGAACGCCGTAGATTTTTGTATGAGCGCGTGGGTTCCAAAAATGACGGCGATCTCGCCCGCGCGTGATTTTTTCCAGAACTCCGCTTTTGTGATTTTCGCCGCACGATCGTTTTCATAGAGGATAAGCGCTTCGCTCCCCGTGATGAGACCGATTACGGGTTGGTCCTTGACCACAACGTTTTTGAGAAAATTTTGGAATGTTTCGAAGTGCTGGCGAGTAAGAATTTCGGTCGGCGCCATGAACGCTGTTTGGAAACCGTGTTCTGCCGCGGTAATAGCGGCAATTGCCGCGACAATTGTTTTGCCGGAACCGACATCACCTTGGAGCAAGCGATTCATGGGGCGCGGTTTCGCGAGATCCTGCACGATTTCCCAGAGCGACCGTTTTTGCGATTGCGTGAGCGTGAAGGGAATTTCAGCAAGGATATGCTTGATGCGCTCGATGTCGATAGGAATTACGGGTGCCGGCTCGTGGCTTAGCTTCAGCTTCTGTTCCAAATTAAAGAGTTGTAAGAGGAAAAGATTTTCAAACTGAAACCTCTTTTGCGCCGCGAGCGCGTCTTCAATGCGGCCAGGAAGATGGATTTCCCGCAGTGCGCGTTTTAGTTCCGGCAAGCCGTGGCGCTCCAGAATTTCTTTCGGAATCCACTCAACGAGCGTCGGATTTCGTTTCATCGCGACACGGATTACGAATCGTATGCCGCGCGAAGTAAGCCCTTTGGTCTCGGGATAAATGGGAACGAGGCGGCCAGTGTGGATATTGAGGTCCGACCTCGGATGCATGATCTCATAAGCAGGATTATTGAGATAAACATCACCGTCTTTGGAAAGAGATGCTTTGCCTGCAAAGTTTGCGGTGCGGCCCGTGCGGAGCGTTTGTGCGATATAGGGCTGGTTGAACCATACGGCTCGGATCGTTCCCGATTCGTCAGCAAGGACCGCTTCAATAATGGTAAATCCGCGGCGTGTGCGTCGGAGCTTTATATCTTCCACGACGGCTTGGATTGTCGCAAGTTCGCCGGGCTCTAAATCGTTGATGGGACTTACTTTAGAGAAGTCCTCGTAGCGGGACGGAAAGTGCCACAAAAGGTCATGCACGGTCGTGACGCCGATTTTTTCAAATCGCTTTAAGAGGGGAGAGCGTGCTCCCAAAATGTCATAGAGCGGCGTTTCGAGCGAAATCTCCCGCATTGATGGACATAGTATAGCATTATCTTGTCATTCCCGCGAATGCGGGAATCCAGGTTCATCAGATCTCTGGATTTCGGATAGCCCTGTCGGACCTCCGGAATGACAGAGAGGGGTTTGTCATTCCGGCGAAAGCCGGAATCCATGCCTTATGCAACATTCGCATTTCAACAAGGATAATATTTCCATCCGCTCTGGATTCCGGATAGCCCTTTCAGGTTTCCGGAATGACAATATTCGCCAAACTCTATGATGGAGAGGTTGAAAAATCCTGAATAAGAATTATTATAGAGAAGTGGTTTTGCCCCTATAGCTCAGTTGGTAGAGCTGCTCCCTCTTAAGGAGAAGGTCCCAGGTTCGAGTCCTGGTGGGGGCACCAAAACAGAACTCAACGACTTTTTCAAAGCCAGAAGGTGGGACGCGCGAAGCGCGTCCCACTGATTTCCCCCCATTTTTCCAAACGAATTTGGAGCGTCGCCTTCGGCGACGCGCACTGTTTTTTCGCCAAGAAGCAGGTTCGAGCCAAAGATTTCTTTGGCAACGACCTTTTTCGTAAAAAGGTCGTTATCCCGTGCGATTCCATTTAGGTTTTGAGCGTCTTTTATCCATTCTTGCATCGGTTCGAGCCAATCATTCTGCTTTTGTAGAAGTGAAGATATTTTTTCTTCCAGCGACTTCTTTTTGAATAACAACTTTGATTTTTCAGTACGATAGATTTCTTGTTCAATCACCTGGTCTAAATAGCCGTCAAGAAGTCGCTGGAGTTTCACTTCAATAACTTTGATTTCTTTTTTCACTTCTTCTACAAAAGCAGAATTAGACTGAGCGGATTTTTTATGGTCTTGCACAGCAAGACGATTAAGTTCTTCCGCCCAGTCTTTGGGCAAAGAAACTGATTTGATGAGTGATGATAACTGATTGTCTAATTCCTCTTGGCGAATACAAGGTTCAGGACATTTCGTGGTTTTAGATTTTTTCGTGCAATGGTAGTAAGCGTAATTATGCACATTGCCATTCTTTTGTTTCTTTACTTTGTATTCGCCGGTTATCATCATTCCGCAAGAGGCGCAAGAAATAAGTCCGCAAAATGGTTGAGGTTCGTTTTTAGATTTTCTGTCGGGAACACCGCGAAGTTTCAAAATTTCTTGCGCCTTATCAAATAGTTTCTTTGACACGATTGGCTCGTACTTTCCTTCGTGGCGTTCACCGCCATATTTGAATAGTCCAATGTAAAATGGATTTGAAAGAATGAAAGACGCTCTGGTTTTGGAGATTATCTTTCCACCTCTCGAAACGATTCCGTTTTTCGCCAAAAAGTTTGAGATGTCTTCTAACCTACTTTCACCTTTTGCATATTTCTCAAAAGCCAAGCGGATGACGCGAGATTTTTTCTTGTCCACCACGACAGATTTGGTTCTGCTGTCATTGATATATCCCACTGGTGCTTGGCTTGGATAATCTCCGTTTCTAACTTTTTGGCGAAGTCCGCGTTTCGTATTTTCGGAAAGAGAATCGACATAATATTTGCTTTGCCCAAAGGCGATGTTGAGCATAAATTTTCCTTGCGAAGTGTTCTCACACCAAAAAATTGGAAATTTCAACATCGCCAAATGCCCGCAATCCAACAAGTAAATTATGCGACCACCGTCTACAGAATTGCGCGCCAAGCGATCCGGATGCCAAGCAAGAATTCCGTTTGCATCGCCGTGTTCAATACGCGAAATCATTTTATTAAAAACTGGACGACCGGGAATCTTGGCGGATTGTTTTTCAATCAATTCTTCGGCGATATGCAAACCTTCCTGCTTGGCAAAAGCGCGCAATTCTGTGACTTGAGCTTCG